>JAUZPY010000040.1 GCA_030705805.1 Bacillota bacterium
CTTACAGCATCTGATGGGGGAAATGCTGCGTATCTTGGAGAAGGGAATAATGAAAAAGACTTGTGTGAACTTATCACACATTTAGTATAATACCCAAATATGAACAGTTTATAATAAAAAAATAAAAAAATATTTAATAGTTGTGTTTTAGGAAAATCTTTAGTATAATATTATAAAACTTTACGAAAGGAGGCCTTTTGAGTTGCAGCAGAAAAAGGCTATGGGTTTTATTGAAGGAGCGATGATAATTGCAATCGCCAATATAATTGTAAAGATAATTGGCGCTGCATTTAAAATTCCTCTTGACAGATGGATTTTGCAGACAGATGGTATGGCTCTATACAATACCTCTTATACAATATATAATTTGTTATTTGTAATTTCAACGGCAGGTCTTCCGACGGCTATTTCAAAGCTTGTTGCGGAATCTGTGTCAAAAGATGATTTAGACGGTGCAAATAAGATTTTAAAGATATCTTTTATGCTTTTATTTGTCTTAGGATTATTAGGATCGTTGATTCTTGGCTTTGGAGCAGGGACTTTTTCAAATTTAGTAGGATATTCAGATGCTTATTACACTATGCTAGCAATGAGCCCAAGCTTATTATTTGTAGGCTGCATGAGTTCATTCAGAGGCTATTTTCAAGGCAGACAAAATATGTTTCCTACAGCTATCAGCGAAGTAATAGAAGCTATATGTAAACTTGTGGTTGGTTTCTCTTTGGCATATCTTTTGCTTCCTATGGGTAAACCGATGGCATCGGCAGGAGCTATTTTAGGAGTTACAACAGGTGGACTTTGCGGATTTTTGTTTTTAGTAACTTATTATATAAATTATAAAAAAAGAGATGTTAAAACCAATAAAACTACTGCTTTGAAAAACGGAAAAGTACTTAAACAGATTATAAAGATAGCGGTTCCGATAACTCTTGGAGTATCTGTATTTACAATTACATCCTTTATTGATACGGCTATGGTAACAAACCAGATGAAAGGCTATGTAAATTCGGATGTAATGACTGCTTCCGTAGCTAAGCATGTAAATGAGAAAAAATTTCAAAGCTTTTCAGAAATTTCACAAAAAGCTCCTAAAAATTACCCCGGAGTAGGCGAAACAGAATTAAAAGAAAAGATAACCGAAAACAGAGCTGCTTTTGTATATGGGTATCTGACAAGGGCAATAACACTTTTTAATATGCCGCCTACAATAATTGCGGCAATAGCTATCAGTGTTGTCCCTGCTATCGCTGCTGCAAATGCATCAGGAGATAAAAAGAAAAGCAAAGGCTTTACAGCGTCAGCACTGACAATTGCAGCACTTTTAGCGCTTCCTTGCGCTGTCGGTATGAGTGTGCTGTCCGAACCCATATTAAGGCTTGTCTATGGAGACGGAAGCTATTCTTCACTACTTACTATTATGGGAATATCGATTTTATTTTTAACATTGGTACAGATAGAAAACGCAGTGCTTCAGGCATGGGGCAAGGTGTGGATACCCGTAGTCAATATGCTTATAGGCGGTATGGTTAAAGTACTGGTAAATCTTACGCTTGTGTCTAGACCGGCTATAAACATTAACGGTGCTCCCATAGGAACACTATTATGTTACATAACTGTTATGTCATTAAATCTTGTATTTATAAAGAAGCACACTGATATAAAGCTGGGAGTAGGCAATTTTGCAATAAAACCCGTATTATGTAGCGGAATAATGGGTATATTTACGTACATGGTATATAAAGGACTTTCAGGTTTTGGCGTTGATTACAAATTATCCATGTTATGTGCAATTATTTCAGCTGTAATTGTATACGCAGGAAGCATAATCGCAACGAAGGCAATGAAAGAAGAAGATATTCTTTTGCTGCCAAAAGGCAGTAAGCTTGCTTTACTGATGAAAAAGAAAGGTCTTTTATAGGAGGTTACTATGAAAAGGACGATGTATGATTTATTAGACATTATAAGACGCTTAAGAGCGCCCGGAGGCTGTCCTTGGGATAGAGAACAGAATCATGACACATTAAAAGAAAACCTTATTGAAGAGGCATATGAGGCTTATGATGCCATCAGTGAAGGCGATGATGCCAAGACAATGGACGAACTGGGAGATGTCCTTTTGCAGGTGGTTTTTCATGCTTTGATTGCAGAAGAAGAAGGAAAATATAACTTTGAAGATATAACAGAAAACGTGTGTGAAAAGATGGTAAGAAGGCATCCACACGTGTTTGGCGAAATTTGTCTTGACAAAAGCAGTGAAGTTTTGGTAAAATGGGAAATGATTAAAAGCGAAGAAAAGGGCTTTACGACTTACTCTCAGACCCTTTCTGACGTGGTAAGATCACTGCCTGCTTTAAAGCGAGCTCAAAAACTTCAAAAACGTGCGTCAAGGGCCGGCTTTGACTGGGATAATCCTGTAGATGTTTTTGATAAGCTTGAGGAAGAGAAAGATGAGCTTAAAGAGGCGGTAAAAGAAGGAACAAACATTGAGGAAGAAATAGGAGATTTGCTATTTACAGTAGTTAACTTATCCAGAAAGCTCGGTATAGATGCCGAACTTGCACTGGACGCTGCTAACAGTAAATTTATAAAGCGGTTTTCAAAGATGGAAGAAAAAAGCAATGGGGATTTTGCACTTCTTCCAATGGATGAGAAGGACAAACTGTGGAAAGAGGCAAAGGATACCCAATAATTAAGGTGTTTTATGTGAAAATGAAGGATTTTCGCTTATGGTAGCGAAATACTTTATATAATTAATTCAAAGGAGGAAAAAAACATGAATAAGACAGAATTAGTAATTGCAATGGCTGAAAAAGCAGGCTTAACAAAAAAGGACGCTGAGAAGGCGTTAGTAGCATTCACAGAATCAGTAGAAGGTGCACTTGTAAAGGGCGACAAGATTCAGCTTGTTGGGTTTGGCACATTTGAAGTTCGTGAAAGAGGCGAAAGAAAAGGAAGAAATCCTTTAACAAAACAGGAAATCCTTATTCCGGCTTCTAAAGCTCCTGTATTCAAGGCTGGTAAAGCGTTAAAAGACGTTGTAGCTGGTAGGTAATTAAACTAAAAGTCGGATGCGTATTTTCGCATCCGATTTTTAATGTCAAAGACTTCCGGCAGTTATGATTTGAGGTTTTTTATGAGATTAGATAAATTCCTTAAAGTATCCAGAATCATTAAAAGGCGTACTGTTGCCAATGAGGCTTGTTCGGGAAGTAGGGTAGCAGTGAACGGCAAACCCGCAAAACCCGGAACTGATATTAAAATCGGAGATATTATTGAAATATCCTTTGGGGAAAAGAAAGTAAAGGTAGAGGTTACTGGTGTCTCTGAAACAGTGCGAAAAGAAAATGCGCAGGATCTATATAAGGTAATAAATTAAAACTACCCCCTATTGTATTTTTATTTTACAATAGGGGGTAGTTTTGTGCTATGCCCGTTTTCCTTCTATCTTTATGGGCGAGAATCCCACCCATGGCGCGGTGCATGGTGTCCTTCGCAAAGTATGTCTGAACTTCTTGCAAAAAGGTGTCAAAGTTCCCAAAACAACAGGCGTACCCCCGGTAAGCAGCGTAAAGGGGTTGGTTCATTAGATGACTCCTATATAATTACATTGACTTAGAAAGCATGTCTGTGATAAAATTTAATTGTATTGGAGGAATTTTTTATGATTAAGCGTCTGTTAACAATAATTGTAGCTTTTTTGCTTGTTTTTTCTGTATTTGTTCCTGCTAATTCATTAGGAGCAGGAATTAGTACATCAGAAGGCTTTAAAACAGGCACAGGAACTGCGAATGACCCATATCTGGTTACTAACTTGAGTGAACTTACTTTCCTGTCAAAAAGCGTTTCTGACGGCATTAGCTATAAGGGACAATATTTTCTGCTTACAGCAGACCTAAAATTAAATGACACAAGCCACTGGAGGATCTGGGAAACAGATGCACCTTCTAACTCTTTTGCGCCTATCGGTAAAGAGAAGAGAGCTTTTGAAGGCAGCTTTGATGGCGGCGGACATACAATAAGCGGAATTTATATAAATTCATACAGCAGCTGTCAGGGATTGTTCGGATGTATTGACGGCGGCACGGTTAAAAACGTAAACGTTGCGGAAAGTTATATTTCGGGAAATGATAATGTCGGTTCGGTTGTAGGATTAAATAGCGGCAGGGTTGAAAACTGCAGCTCAAACGCTGTAATAAACGGAGGCAGCAAAATAGGGGGAGTGGCAGGGTATAACTACTCAGGGCATATTACAAACTGTCTTTTTGAAGGCGAAGTTTATGCTGAAAGCAGCGCAGGGGGAATTACCGGATATAGTTATAATTCATCGATTTTAGGCTGTGCTAATAAAGGATGTGTGTATGCAGAATCTTACCTAGGCGGAATTGCAGGATATAACAATACATCTTTAATTACGGATTGTTATAATATAAGCGAAATAAAGGGCGGGAACGATGTCGGAGGAATTGCCGGTGTAAATGTTATAGAAGATAGTAAGGTTTTGCGCTGCTATAATAAGGGAGACATAGAAGGAGCGGAAAATATAGGTGGGATTACAGGCATTAATTACGGTACTGTGGACAGTTGCTTTAATATAGGCACAGTAACAGGAACCGGCGTTTACGGAGGTTTGGTTGGCCGAAATTCTCCCCAAAATGAAAATGATGATCTGCCGGAAAACGGAAAAATATTAAATTGCTGTTATTCCCCCTCTAAAAACAGTTCGGGCGTAGGCTATACAATTGATGATATAGACCTTGAAGCTGAAGAAGTCAAATCAGAGAGGTTTTACAGCGAATCCTTTAATGTAAAGTACATGAATTTTGTAAAGTTCGTATCACCTGAGAACTTAAAAACCGATGAATATTCACTTTGGATATTTCCTGCCGATTCATTGCCCATACTTTACTGGCAGGCAGAAAATACAAATGAAGACGTAAAGGGAAAAGACAATACCCCCGAAAATCAAAACCCTGATGAGGGAAGTGCAAAAGAAGATACGTCAATTAAAATTGGCACAAAAATTAAAGAGGTGTTGTATACCGACATAAAAGCGTATATTTGCGGTCATGAAATTGAGTCATATAACGTTGACGGTTATACAGCAGTTGTAGTTGAAGATTTAAGAAATTACGGATTTAACGTAGAGTGGGATGAAAAGGGCAAATGCTCGAAAGTGACCTATTCGAAGGGTGAAATAACCTCAAGCTATAAATCTTCAGATAATAAGCATAATGTGGGCGAATATGCTATGGATGTTTTGTATACTGATATAGTAACTTATATAAATGATAAAAAAGTAGATTCATTTAATGTTAACGGGCGCACAATAATTTTTATAAAATCTTTAGGGAATTTAGGAAAAGTAACATTTAATGAAAAAGACAAAGCTGTTTATTTTGAATAAAGAATAAGGCAAAAAATGAACTGCACCCCATAGAATATGGGGTGCAGTTTTTATGTACACTTAATTACTTTTTGCCTTCAAATTAAATTTTCATCTTACCTGAAAATTATTTTTCCGTCTTTTACTTCATCTATAATAGCAAGAGATTTTAAATTAATACCTCTCTCGCGTATAATCTTTCCGCCTTCCTGAAATCCTTTTTCAATTACGATCCCGATTCCTTCTAAGGAAGCGCCGCTTTGCTGGGTTATATCCAGCAATCCTTTAACAGCTTGTCCGTTTGCAAGAAAATCGTCTATAATTAAAACCCGGTCATTGGGAGTGAGATACTCTCTTGATACTCTTATTTGATGACTGGTATTCTTTGTATAGGAATATACCTGGGCTGTGTAAGCATCTTTACATATATTTTTTGGGTTACCTTTTTTTGCAAATACTACAGGGATTCCGAAGTGAATGCCCGCAATTGCAGCTACTGCTATGCCGGATGCCTCCGCAGTGAGAATTTTAGTTATTTTATCAGAAGGAAAGAGCCTTTTAAACTCCTTACCTATTTCATTTAACAAGCAAACGTCCAGCTGATGATTTAAAAACATATCAACTTTTATTATATCGCCGTCAAGAAGCTTTCCACATTCGACAATTTTCTTTTTTAGAAGCTCCATATGTATTCCCCCAAGAATGTATTTTTATAATTATATCAAAAATGTTCTTTCAGTACAAGAGAAATTTTGAATTTTTTTATGTAATATCGACAAATTTCGCAACATAACATTTAATAAATAAAAATATGGGGGCTTTGCTGTGAGATATTACATTGAAGAACGTACAATAGAGCTTGCGAATTACATAACCGAGAATAAGTGTACAGTTAGGGATGCGGCAAAGAAATTTGGTATATCGAAGTCCACAGTTCACAAGGATGTCACAGAAAGACTGTTATCAATAAATCCGGCATTAGCTCAGAATACTAAGGCGGTGCTTGAAGAAAATAAATCTGAAAGGCATATCAGAGGGGGAGAAGCAACTAAGAAAAAGTATTCTGAAAAAAACAAGGGCAGAATTTGACTTTTATATTGTTATTAAGAATTTAATGTGATATAATAACTTTGCCGTAAGCGAAGAAGAGCGGAAAGTTATCTCCTATTAAAAAAAGATAAATTACAAAGTAATTTATAATATACTAATACTAAAAAAATAAGCGAACAAAAGAAAAATGGGTGGTGCATTAAGAAGTGCATAGGAAAGGTTTAAAGTATTTTATTAATAATTTCGACTGGGTATTATTAGCTTTAGTCTTTATTTCTTCTGCTTTGGGAATAGCGTTAATTTACAGTGCGGGAAAAGCCGGAGGTACAAGCTACCGTGATGTTACTGTCCAATCAGTCGCTATGATGGCAGGATTAATAGCCATGTCTGTTATTATGCTTGTTGACTATGATGTATATAATATACTGGGATGGTTTATCGGCGGAATCGGGTTAGTTTTACTTGTCATTGTTTTAATCATAGGAACAGGATCCCAGGAGGTTGGTACAAAAGGCTGGATTTATTTAGGTTCAATCAGCATTCAGCCGTCAGAAATTGCAAAAGTAGCTTTTATAATATCAATGTCAACTCATTTAGCTAAAATTGACGATAAAATAAATGAACCTAAAAATATAGCTTTGTTGATTCTTCATTTTGCCGCTTTTGGCTCTTTGGTAATGCTTCAGCCCGACTTTGGTACGACTATGGTTTTTGGCTTAATATTCTTAGGTATGCTTTTTGCCGCCGGACTTAAACTTAAATATTTTGGGATTGCCGCCGCAACGGGAGTCTTAGCAGCTGTACCCGTTTGGTTTTTTGTATTGAGCAATTTCCAGAGAGCCAGGTTCTTGACCTTTTTAAATCCCGAACTGGCACCTCTGGATGAAGGTTATCAGGTTTTGCAGTCTAAAATGGCTATTGGCTCCGGCCGTCTTACGGGAAACGGATATATGGCAGGAAACCTTACTCAAATGGGCTATTTGCCTCAAGCCAGAACGGACTTTGTTTATGCGGTAGCCGGCGAGGAACTTGGTTTTGTCGGCTGTGTAATTATACTTATAGTTCTGCTTTTAATAATCTGGAAATGCTTTAATAATGCAAAGAATGCTACAGATAAATTCGGCAGTATGATTTGTGTAGGAGTAGGATTTTTCTTCCTGTTTCATGTAGTTGAAAATGTGGGAATGTGTATGGGTCTTTTTCCTGTTACGGGTATACCGCTTCCGTTTTTTAGTTCAGGCGGTTCTAATATGGTTGCATCGTTTATGTCATTAGGACTGGTGTTAAATGTAAGGATGAGAAGAAAGGCATACGGACCTTGGCCTTATTAATAAAATAGCATTAAAAGCCGCAGCGGTTAGCTGCGGCTTTTAAGTAGGAACAAAAGGCTCTGGCCTTTTTTAATAATTTAATTTATTGTAAATATTAGAAAAATATTGCAATAGTATTCGATTTATAGTATAATAGTGAAAATTAAATTTTTTAAATTTAGAGGTAATAAATGAAAGTTAAATTAACAGCATTGATTTGTGCTGCAACACTTGCCTGCAGCATTACAGCATATTGCGAAGATAGCGCCAATATCTATGTAAACGGTAAAAAGCTTAAAGATAACGCATACATAATAAATAATCACGTATATGTACCGCTTAGATCGGTAAGCGAGTCTATGGGGGCTGAAGTTTATTGGGACGATTCCTCGAAAAGTTCTTATGTAGAATTTTCCGAGGACAAACTTGTGACAGATATTATTAAAAAAGTAAGTCCGTCCGTTGTTGCGATAGTGGGAAATTATAAGCCTTATTATATGACCGAGCAAGCTCTTTCATATAATGAATCTTATGCACATGGCACAGGAGTAGTTATCAGAAATAACGGTACTATTCTTACCAATGCCCATGTTGTATCTGATATAGAAAATATAACAGTTCTTTTCGGCAATGGTGAAAGCTATAGCGGAACAGTCCAATATATTGATGAAAAAGCAGACCTTGCAATTGTAAAAATAAATAAGCTTGGCCTGACCCCTATAGAATTCGGGAAAGCTGAAGATATTGTTGTCGGCTCAACGGTAATTGCAATAGGTACGCCTCTTTCCTTAAATATGATGAATTCGGCATCTAAAGGCATTATTAGCGGAAAAAATGTGAATGTCGGAGAATATTATTACTTTACACAATCTGATGTTGCAATTAACGGAGGTAATTCAGGAGGTCCGCTTATCAATCTTAAAGGTGAATTGATTGGTATAAATTCCGCAAAGTATTCCGGTGTCGGAATAGAGGGTATGTCTTTTTCAATTCCTATTGATACTGTGAATTATATACTGACTCAATTTGATAATAATAAAAAAGTACTTAGGCCGGAAATAGGAGTAGAATTTACAGAATCATGGGAAGCCAAAATAGGATTGCCTACAACAAAAGGCATTACCGTAAAATCAAGCACCGGTGACGTTATCTTGGCAAACGATGTGGTTACACAGGTTAATGGTATATCTGTGCATAGCATAACTGATTACAATGAGGCAATTAAAAGGACTTATTCCGGAGGTGACCTGACCATAACATACCAAAGAAATGGAATAGAGAAGACTTCAAAAGTAACCCCAACATTAAAATAACGAAGGAGTTTATTATGAAAAAATTATTATCAGTTATATCTGTATTCTTGGTAGCGGTAATGCTGTCAGGAATAGGAGTTAAGGCAGCAGGTAATGACAAAGTAGAGATAAAATTTAAAGTAGGAGACTCTGCTTTACTTATAAACGGGGTAAAAACAGAGGTTGAAACTCCATATGTTGCAGGGGAAGGCACAACATTAGTTCCTCTTCGTGTAATAACCGAGGCTTTTGGGGCAGAGGTTAACTGGGAGCAAGACTCTAAAACTATAAAATTGAAATATTCCGATGTTAATATAAAAATGCAAATCGGAAGTTCCGATGTAATGGTAAATACACATACAGAAAAGCTTACCCAAGCGCCGGTGCTCAGTCCAAACGGAGTTACAATGGTGCCTTTAAGATTCATATCTGAAACTTTCGGAGCTTCTGTTAGTTTTGATAAATCATCAAACACTATTACTGTAGTTAAAGAAGAGCTTGTGGAAGGAAGTACAGTAACAGGTTTAACAGATAAGTCCAAAGTAGGCGACAGTTATTATGGCTGGTCAATGAACACTCCAAAAGATATGTTTATGGATGACAGAAGTTTTGACGGTCTTGAAACAGTATTCCATGATAAAAATGAAGCTAAGATAGACATTGACATTTATTTAGTAGACAAAGATTTATCTTTTGATAAGGATTTTGCCGATATAAAAGATAGCTTTAAGGGTTATACATTAATAAAAGCAGATAAACTTACAGACTCTGCAGGAAATCGTTATATGCATTTCCAAGCAAAGGATAAAGAAAAATTTTTTGACTATAAACATTATTATAAGAATAATTTAATTTTTGATATAGAAACAGAAGCAAAGCCTGATGCAGGCAATTTGCAAACTCTTGTTGAATTAAGTGATTCCTTCTTACTTGGTTTCGGCGATAAAGAAAATACATATGATCTTTCAAATGTTGATAAAGACGGATACAGAACATTTAAAAGCGAAGCCTATAAAGTATCACTTAAAGTGCCGAGCGATTGGATGGATATTTCCGATGATACAGAAAACAAGTTCTCTTTTTCGGAATTTAAACTTGATTCATATTCAAACATATATTTTTCCGTTTATTCAAAAAGTGATAAATTAACAGCGGAAAGTCTTGCGACTGGCGACCATAATGAAAATATAAAATATCCAAATAAAAAATATGCATCTGTTACGGATGTTGCAGAGTATGAAATAAATAAAGAAATCAAAGGCTTTGCATATGAGCTTACAACTTCCGGTACTAAATCAGATGATGGAATTTTAACAGATATTTTCTTTGAAAAAGGAGATTATATTTATAATATCACATTTGATTTAAAGAACGATAATAAGGAACTGATTTCCAATGTTTTGTCAAGCCTTACAGTAGATGAACTGGATAAAAACAAAGTGGGTGTTTTGTTAAGAAACGATTATGAAAAGGATGCCACATATGTTACTAAATTCGGAAACTGGAGCTTGACGATGCCCATGCTATGGACAGAAGCAAATGATCCGACTAATGAAGGAGGCGCATACGTTCATAAGAGTACCCAAGCAGCCTTGTGTTTTTCCACATTGGATGCCGGTAATGTAACAGCATCAGACTTAAAAGACTTTGTAGTTAACCAATGTGATACAATACATAAAAGCAGCGATTCTAAACTGGAAGAAGATTATCTGTCTGAAAAGATTGGCAATATTACGTATTATCATTACTGTTATTCCCGTGAAGTTGACGGCGAAAAAGTGTATTGTACAGTATATGTGGGAATTAGCAATAAAAAAGTATATACCTTTACAATTATGGAACCGGAGGTTATATACGGTGGAGTAATGAAAGATGAAATTAAAGGAATAATATCATCAATTACCGTAAAATAAAAGAATTCTTTATTTAACAGCAGAGAATAATGCTATAAAAAAGAGTGCCTTCCGGAGATTGTACTTGCTTCCATTAAAGAGAGCGATTTTTAGGCGAATTCAATTGATTCAATAAATTATATACTTCAATAATTAAAAGAAGGGCGTTTTCTAAATGAAAACGCCCTTCTTGCGTAAGGGAATACCCACGCCTAAAAAAAGGGTATTCCTTTACGCAATAAAGCCGCAGCGGTTTCGCTGCGGCTTTATTCTAACTATTTAACATTAGATGGCTTATCTTCCTGTAGCTTTAATGTCTTTTTCAGCTCTTTACCAGCTCTGTTGACGGTAAGTGTAATTGAATCTCCTGCCTGATACTTATTACGCTTCGAAATAAGATCACTGGAAGTTGTAATCTTTTCTCCGTTAAAGGCTATTATTATATCGCCCTGCTGGATACCTGCAAGGTCAGCGCTTCCGCCTTTAACTATAGAATTAACAAAGAGTCCGTAATTTACGGGGAGGCTGTAGTAATAAGCAAGCTCGTTATTTATTTCTGCTATTTCAATACCAAGAGAAGGTCTGCCCTTAACATAGCCGACGGAGCATAAATCTTCAATTATAGCTTTAACATCGTCAATAGGGATAGCAAATCCAAGTCCTTCAACACCGTTTGAAGATACTTTTATGGAGTTTATACCAATGACTTCACCGAATCTATTAACAAGAGCACCACCGGAATTACCGGAATTAATTGCAGCATCTGTCTGGATAAGATTATAAGTGGCTCCCTCAATAGTAAGCTTTCTGTTCATTGCACTGACAATACCGTAAGTAACACTGCCTGCAAGCTGCATACCTAAAGGATTACCTATTGCAAAAACTTCATCGCCAACTTTTAAATTAGATGAGTATCCGAGAGTTGCTGCCGTAAGCTTGGCACCGTTAGGTTCAATTTTAATAACGGCTATATCTGTTTGAGCGTCGGAGCCAACTAATTTAGCGTCATATTCTTCACCGGTAATCAGTGTTACCTTTAATTTGTTGGCGCCTTCTACAACATGGTTGTTTGTGATTATATAACCTTCGGAGCTTATAATAATACCTGAACCTGTTGAAGTAACAGTGTTAACATTCAGTATGGTATTTGAAGCATAGCCCATATTTGAAATACCGACAATAGAAGGGCTTACTAAAGTTGCTATTTCATTATTTGAAAGTTCGGTGCCGGTATTGGCTGCTTTTTTAGCTCCGGGAACATTTACTTGTTTGTCTTCGGTAGTTTTACCGGAGTTTTGACCTTCGGAAACAGTTACCCCTGATAAAACATAATTTTTAATAAGGGGTAAGGATGCACAAAATCCACCGGATACAATAACAAGTGTACAGAAAGCAGTAAGGACAGCTACTGCAAGGGTACGTTCTCTAAACTTCCTTTTAGTCTTGGTCGGATGCTTAACACTTTCTGTGTATATTGGGCTCTGTGTAAGAAAATCAGATGTATCTAATTCATCATCCCCGACAGATTCGGCTGAAGTTTCTTTTGCTTCCTCGCCCTCTGATATATTTTCTCCTTTAAAATCTGACTCATTAGAAGCAGAATTTTTTATTTCTGTTGTATTATCAGATTCTTCTGAAGAATTAAGAGGAGAGCTGATGTTTTTCTTTTCCCTTTCGTTTAAATCATCAAAAAAATCATTGTTCATATAATTATCTCCTTTCCAATCTAATACAATGATACACCTTAAATTTTAATATACTATGAACAAAATGTAAAATTGTTTATAATATATTACTTTTATAAAGTTTCAGAGTAAATGTAAAGCGAGTGTACTGACCGGGTATGCTTGTACATTCAATGGTTTCATCATGTAAAACCAAAATATTTTTTACCAGATAAAGGCCCAATCCTATTCCTTTTTTGTCAAGGCTGCGGGATTTATCAGTTTTATAGAATTTGTCAAATATATGCTTAATGTCTAAACTTGAAATGCCTTCACCGCTATTTTCTATGGATACAACTGCTTTGCCGGATTTTTGATCTACTTTTATTTTTATATAACCTTTATCATCAGCAAATTTAATAGCATTGTCCAGCAAGTTGATTATTACACGGGTAATCTCATCTTTATCACAGTAACAGTCACATTTTTCATTAAAAAATTCAATAACAACCTCAAGTCCCTTTTTGGTAATGGGATCCTCATATTTAAGGAGCTGCTGCCTTATACATTCGTTTATATCGAATTTTTCAAATTTTGGCATAGCCATTCCGCTTTCTACTCTTGATGCATCCATCATGCTGTTAACAAGATTTGATAAACGCTTTGCTTCCGTAAGACATATTTCGAGGTATTGAGGTACTTTATCTTCAGGAATTGTTCCATCAAGTATACACTCAATAAAGCCTATGATTGAAGTCATCGGCGTTCTTAGCTCATGTGATATGCTGGCGGTAAAAGATCTTTGGTTTTCCTCCAGATGTTCGATAGCCTCAGCCATATCATTAAAGGTTGTTATAAGCTCATGAATTTCACTTATTGTCTTTTTGTCATCAGCATTTACACGTTCCGAAAAGTGGCCTGAGCCAAGTTTCATTGCGGCCTCATTCATTGCCTTTAAAGGAAGTGAAATACGGTATGACAGACCATAGGACAGCAAAAGCGATATTGTCAGAGCAACAATAGCTGCCGCCAGGAAATTATATACCAGAACACTCATTATAGAATTTATTTGCGGAGTGGCTATAAAGACCAGTATCAATGAATCCAATGTTCCGTTTATATATAAGGGCTTTGCTACCGTGAGATTGGTTTCCTTAAACAATCCGTCCATGTTGCCCCAAAAAATATAATATGTCTCATCTTCAAACAAAACAGGTGATAAAGTAGCACTTCCTTTTCCCGACAAAAGGTTATTTACTGTTTTATTATCAGATATATATTCCTCATTTTTGCCCTTATCGGGTGCTTCGCTTTTATCTCTGAATGCTCCGTTAACTTTAAGTGCCCCGTTATTAAAGCCTTGAATATCTGCATATCTGAAGATAATTCTTTTATCCGGGGAAATACGCAAAACAGATAAATTTGTGCTTGAAGAGATAGTAATAATAGAATTTCTGTAATTATTGTCTACCTGCCCTTTAAATCTATTTATATTATAAGGCTCAGTTGAATTACTGCCAAATTTTTCGACTTCCTGGTTCATTTCAATCAGCCACTGGGTCATGTCGGTGATTTTGGATGCAGCTGTTAATGTGGAGTTTTCATGCTCACTTTTTAAGTAAGCGTTAAGCCTTACATAACAGACTGATGAAATAATAATAAGAGAAAGTAAAATGACTAAAAGGTTAATTGAAAATATCCTAAGAAACAGACTTCTTTTCTTAAGACTCATTTGATTTTACCTCAAATTTATAGCCTACACTCCAAATGGTTTTCAGATTCCAATGATCTTCATGGTTGCCAAGCTTTTCTCTAAGCCTTTTGATATGAACATCAACTGTTCTGGAATCCCCAAAATAATCAAAGCCCCATACTTCTTCAAGAAGCTGCTCTCTGGTATAAACTCTGTTTGGGTGAGATGCCAAAAAATATAGAAGTTCAAGCTCCTTCGGGGGGGCCTCAACCGTCTTTCCGTCAATTTTAAGTTCATAGTTTGATATATTTATTACAAGATCATTGTAAATCAGTTCTTCGGAATTGCTGCTTTCGGAAACTTCGCACCGTCTTAAAACAGCCTTGATGCGGGCAAGCAGTTCCTTCGCTTCAAAAGGCTTTACCATATAATCGTCAGCTCCAAGCTCAAGACCTAAGACTTTATCAAATATTTCACCTTTAGCTGTCAGCATAATAATTGGAACGTTACTGGTTTTCCTAATTTCACGGCAAACCTGCATTCCGTCTATTTTAGGGAGCATTAAGTCAAGAACAACAAGGTCGGGCATTTCTGTCCTGAATTTGTTTATAGCTGCCTCGCCGTCATAGGCAATGGCAGAATCATAGCCTTCTTTAGACAGGTTGAGTCTGATAAGCTCACATATGTTATGATCATCGTCAACAATAAGTATTTTGCTTTTTGAATTCATTCGTAAACCCCCTTTTCCGAAAGTATAACATAATTTATAAATAAATAAAAGAAAATTCAAAAAAAATTCACATAAAAGTAACCGTCTGTTTAAAAGTTAAATTCTCCCTTGCGTAATAAATAAAATTGAGTTATAATAAAACGAATACATTATAAGGGAGCGTTAACTATGAAAATGGGAATAGTGGGTCTTCCCAATGTTGGGAAGAGCACACTTTTTAATGCTATAACAAAAGCGGGTGCGGAATCCGCAAACTATCCTTTTTGTACCATTGAGCCAAACGTAGGCGTTGTTGGAGTACCTGACAAAAGACTTGACTTTCTTGCTACTATGTATAGCCCTAAAAAATACACTCAGGCTGTAGTGGAGTTTGTTGATATAGCCGGCTTGGTAAAGGGCGCATCAAAGGGTGAAGGTTTAGGAAATAAATTTCTTTCTCATATAAGAGAGGTAGACGCAGTTATTCACGTGGTACGTTGTTTTGAGGACCCTGATGTTGTCCATGTAGACGGAAGCGTCGATCCTTTAAGGGATATAGAAACCATTAATTATGAACTTATTTTTGCCGATATAGAAACTGTTGACAAACGCATTGATAAAACTACCAAGATGCTTAAAACAGGCGACAAAAAATATCAAAGTGAATTAAACGTTTTAAATAAAATAAAAGACGTTCTTGAAAAAGGGGAACCTGCCAGAAAGGCTGATATCAGCGAAGATGAAGCGGAACTGATTAAAGATATGTCTTTGCTTACCGATAAGCCGATACTGTATGCAGCGAATGTTTCGGAAGATGATTTAGCTAACGGACTTGAAGGAAATCCTTATATTGAAAAGCTCCAGAAAATTGCCGACTCCGAGGGAGCGGAGCTTTTGCCCGTATCCGCTAAAATAGAGGAAGAAATAAGCCAGCTTGATTCCGATGAGAAAAAAGAATTTTTAGCTGCACTTAATCTGACGGAATCAGGTCTTGACCGTCTTGTCAAAAAGAGCTATAAGCTTCTGGGCTTAATCAGCTTCCTTACCGCAGGTTCTGATGAAGTAAGAGCCTGGACAATAAAGAAAGGCACTAAGGCTCCGCAGGCCGCAGGTAAAATTCATACGGATTTTGAAAGGGGCTTTATAAGAGCGGAAGTTATTTCCTTTGCCGATCTTGAAAATTGTAAGAGCATGGTGACCGCTAAAGAAAAGGGACTGGTAAGAAGCGAAGGAAAAGAATATGTCATGCAGGACGGGGATATTGTTTTATTTAGGTTTAATGTATAATATTAAAAAAACTGCCGGAAAAATCTTACCCGGCTGAGTTAAAAAGCGTTGTACAATGCTTTTTTATAGATGGGGCAAAAGAGGTAAATATTACTATGAATACGATGGAAGATTTCTTTAAAAGCGTTCTCGAACAGGACAGAGCACCTGTTGTTCTGTGCAATTTAGAACATACTGTTATTTATATGAATCCAGCTGCTGATGAGCGATATAAGAGCAGGGGCGGCATAGAACTGTTAGGTAAAAGCTTAAAAAACTGCCATACAGCTTATGCTAATGAAATGATCGATAAGGCTATTTTGTGGTTTAAGGCAAGTCGGGCAAATAATATAGTATTCATATTCCGTAATAATGAAGAAAACAAAGATACCTATATGATTGCCTTGCGTGATGACACCGGTAACCTTATTGGCTATTATGAAAAACACGAATATCGTACTAATGAGACTGGCAACCTATATGATATGCCGTGAAATATGCGGAATTTTGAAAAAATTTGCAAACATGAATTAGCAGTTAAAATTATTGCATAAATAATTTTAACTTACTTATTTTAAAATATTTAAAATTTGTGCCGAGATGATTTTAAATGAGGAAGATATCAAAGCAATAAATAAAAGGCAGACAGCTTAAAAGCTGTCTGCCTTTTAACGCTCATAAGCGAAGACTCCAATATGAAAAAACTACTTGAATCAGCAGTTTTTTATTTTGTTAATTAAAATGTCACCTGTTTTATAGACATCTCCTGCGCCCATGGTCATTACAATATCACCTTTTTTTAGGCGTGGGAGTATATAGTCCGCAGCGTCCTCAAAGCTTTCAGCGTAATAAGCGCCTTCGATTTTTTCGGCAATATCTTTGCCGGAAATTTTACCGGTATCTTTTTCTCTTGCGGCATATATCGGAAGAACAATTATGGTTCCGACACCTGATAAAGCTTTAATAAAGTCGCCTAAAAGAGCATAGGTCCTTGTATAAGTGTGCGGCTGGAATATAATATATCTTTCGTTTGCAGTAAAATTTTTAAGAGTTTGAAGCGTTGCTGCAATTTCTGTAGGATGATGTGCATAATCATCGTATATTCTGATGCCATTTTGCTCACACTTTAATTCAAAGCGTCTTTTAACACCTGTAAAGGACTTTAGACCTTTTGCAATGCTTTCCGCATCTACGCCTAGAGTTGCGGCAGCAGCATAAGCACATAAAGCATTATTTACATGGTGCACTCCCGGTACAGACAATTCTATGTGATTTATATAGCCGCTTTGGCCGTATACATCAAAGGAATATTCAGAAAAACCGTTGCATGATATGTTTTTTGCATAAAAGTCAGCTTCAGCTTTTGCCGAAGTAGTGATGATTGGCTTTTCTATACTGCCAACTGCATCCACAGTGTTTTTATCATCCGCATTAATAACCACAGCTCCAGAAGCGATTGAAGCAAATTTTCCAAAGGCCTGCTTTATTTCTTCAATATCTTTAAAGTAGTCAAGATGGTCGGCATCAACATTCAAAATAACAGATATATAAGGAGAAAAATCAAGGAAACTGCAATGATATTCACAGGATTCGGAAATGAAATATTCATCTCCTCCGATGTGCATATTCCCGTTAATGACAGGCAGTTCTCCACCGATTAATATAGTTGGGTTTTTATCTGCGGCGATAAAAATATGTGACAACATACCCGTTGTGCTGGTTTTGCCATGAGTTCCGGCAACATCGACAGGATATTTGTACATTTTTTCAATGGA
>JAUZPY010000041.1 GCA_030705805.1 Bacillota bacterium
CGAATGGAACGAGGAAACCCAAACAGTAACAGCTATACAAGGCAAAACAACAATTAAATTTTCCATCGGTAAAAATGAGATGTATGTAAATGATAAGGTGATTTGCCTTGACGCTCCGGTCAGAATTTCTAATGGCAGGACGTTTATTCCTCTCCGCGCAGTCGCAGAAGCTTTTGATGCAAAAGTAGATTGGAATGAGGACTTAAAACTCATAACAATTACTTATTAAACCACTAAGTGAAAGTGGCAATTTGAATTTAAAGACGAAACATATGGTGGAGGCCTTTCAATTTTTGATGGTTGCTTATGGAATAAACATAAATACATTTCCGATTGCCAATTAGAATTAGTTTATGATCATATGAATTATTTTTGAAATGAAATATATGAAGATAGAACATGGTAATCTATAAATGAAATACGGGCATCTATTTTGTCAGCCTCACACAGAACAAAAAATGACATCCGAAAGGATGTCATTTTTTTCTGGCTCAATCCGTCCTAGACGGGTGAAATCCACTATAAATCTACCATATTCAAACATCTTCTATATTTATAACGGCTCCCGGCTTGATGGTAGGTTCTGCATCAAATCATCCCTGTATGATAATTTCAGCCTTTTTCTGTACTCTGAAGGTGAGTAGCCATAATAATTCTTGAATGCCGTTGAAAAGGCAAACTGATCGGAGTAGCCCAAAGAATCTGCTATATACGACATAGGACTATTTTCTTTGATGCCCATTTTTGCATGTTGCATTTTAATGGAAAGGGTATAGTCGGATAGTGTCATTCCAGTTTCCTCCTTGAACTTGAAAGAAAGCTGTTTTCTGCTTAAATTAAAGACCTTTGCTATATCTTTAATCTTTATATCATTCGGAAAATGAAGCCCGATATAGTTACGTACTTGCGTGGAAAAAATATTCGTTAAGCTTTGTTTCATGAGATCTCTGTAAAGCATGAAAAGAAGGGAGGTTAGATACTCCTCCTTCATGGATTCTATATTAAAAGCGTCTAACATTCGCAAGAATATGTCTGAGTCTACTGTTACTACCGGTCCTAGCTTTTTAAAGTTTTCCACTAGTGAGCCTGTAAATATTATCCATGTATAGTACCACGGGCTTATCTCGTCAGCCACATAAGTAGCTGTATCTCCCGGAGATATTATGAAGGATTGTCCGGCATCAACAGTATATGTCTGGTTGTTAATATACAACTTTCCAGTTCCCGATATAGCATAATGAATAAGACATTGTCGACTTGGATAGTCAGAATATGTCCAGCTATAACCCGGATCGCAAACTCTTTTGCCCAGGAGTATAGGGTTTAAATCGTGGAAATGCTTGTCTTCTAAAAACATACTTATACGTTCTGGCAAAACTATCACCTCAGGGTGTTATTATAACATATTTTACGGACATTGCCAAGTGGAATGTAATAGATGGGTCAAGCTTTAGTTTAGTAATATTTAACAATATTTTAAATATACCTTGACAGGCGATGTAACTTGCATTACAATGTAAGTAAATTGGTGAAGTAAATTGGGGGGTGATATAAGTTGTCCATAACAGCAGATCTAATTCGAGGTCATACCGAGACTATTATTTTAGCTCATCTTTTTAATCAGGAAAGCTACGGGTATGAAATTAATAAGTCCATTCAGGAAAAGAGTGGCGGGAAGTACGAACTTAAGGAGGCAACCCTTTACGGTGCATTCAGAAGACTTGAGGAAAGCGGTTCAATCACATCTTACTGGGGAGATGAGACGACCGGAGCACGTAGAAGATATTACCGCATAACAGAGCAAGGAAAAAGACTTTTTCTGGACAATAGAAAAGAATGGAAGGAAGCTCAGGTAATCATTAATAAATTGATTCAAATGGAGGTTAATAACGATGAATGAAAAGATTCAAAGATATGTCGATGATATTTTTAAGGATGTTCCTCAAAAGCGGCGTATTGCGGAAATCAGGGAAGAGTTGCTTTCAAACATGTGTGAGAAATACGAAGATCTCATAAGTCAGGGTAAGAGCGAGGAGGAAGCATACTCAATAGTGGTTTCTGGCATAGGAGATATAGCAAGTCTTATAGATGATGTTGTTGAAGTTGACAGGCAGAGTTTTACCAAAACTGCTATAAAAAATAAGCATAGCTTTATAAAGAAAAAGTATTTAAAAGAAGATGATTCTTTTGCGGAAGAATATAAGGAAAAAATCAGTATGAGTGATAAAACTTCACGTATTAGCGCAGCTATAATCTCCGCGCTGTGGCCGCTGATTGTACTAATTTATTTTATAGCAAGCTTTTCTTCCGATCGCTGGGATGTGACATGGGTAATATTTATTATAGGTGCAGTAATTCAGCTGGCCATAACTTCTATAATTAATAAAAAATTAAAAGTGGGTGGCATTATATGGACGAGTGCAGTTGTCCTTTATTTTGTAATAAGCTTCTCAATGAACAACTGGGAGTATTCTTGGCTTATATTCCTTGCCGCAGCTGCAGTGCAACAAATAGTGCGTGTATATAATATTTGGAGGGAATCGTGAGAAAGATTAAAGTAACGATATTTGTTTTAATATGGGCATTGCTTATCATGGTGGGGATAGGTTATATTATTGTATCATTGAATGGAGATGGACATTTGGGTAAATTTAGTTTTGGAGTGAGCAATACAATAATGCTTAAGGAAGAAAATTATTCTATCCAGGGGGTTAAAAATCTTGATGTTTCAGTGTCGCATGACGCGATTGAACTGATGGCTACCGATGGTAAGGATTTTCATGTTACACAATATGGCAGTGAAAAAGCTCCAGATGATGCACTTTATAACCTTAGGAGAGACGGAGATAGGCTAGTTGTATCAGTTAA
Organism: Bacillota bacterium; assembly: GCA_030705805.1. Classification (GTDB taxonomy): domain Bacteria; phylum Bacillota; class Clostridia; order CAKSNL01; family HGM11501; genus JAUZPY01. Next base: position 2,869 of record JAUZPY010000041.1, read on the forward strand.
TAATCATACCAATATACATATTGGCCTGAATTTTAGCAAAGAAAAGTTAGTCATTGAGGTTCCACGGGAGTGGATTGGTTCAGTGAAGATGGAAACCTCGTCCGGAAGTATAAAGATATTGGATGAGTTTCTGCTTGAAAACTTGTATGCAAATACATCCTCAGGCAGCATAAAAATTGAAAAACAACTAAATGTAACTAATCTTAAAATGAGTTCATCTTCAGGCTCAATAAAAATTGAGGATAACATTACTGCTATGGAAGGGTTTGAGTCGAAAAGCCGTTCAGGTTCTCAATCGGTTGGCGGAGTTTTAACTGCAAAAAATGCCTTATTTCAAACATCCTCGGGTGGCATTTACATTCAAAACAAAATAAATTGTGATGGTAAGCTTAGCCTATCCTCATCCTCCGGCAGTATTACGATTGAAGGTGAAAACAATGCAGACTCCTTTAATGTTAAGTCTTCTTCCGGTGGTATCAGGCTTGGGAAAATGCAGGTTAAAACCTTCGACATTGGTTGTACTTCGGGCAGCATTCGGGTTGATGAAATATCCGGAGGAGGTAGCCTTGAAACGACATCTGGGGGTATTACCGCCAATTTGTTAAATCCGGTAGGCAACGTTACTGCAATAAGTACATCAGGCAATGTGAATTTAACCGTGCCGAGCGAGATGAGCTTTCAGTTTGAAGCAGATACTACCTCCGGAAATATTAAAACAAACTTTGAAATTATGTATCGTAGCAACCGTGGAAATAGTGCTATCGCCACCGTGGGTTCAAATCCAACAGTAAAAATAAAGGCAGAAGCAACATCGGGAAACATTAAAGTAGATCGTAATGTGGAACCCTAAGGATGTACCTGGCTTTGCACATGTAGCCTTATAAAAATTGTTTTCCGTACAAAAAAAGAAAGCACCTTTGTCTTTATGGACAAAGGTGCTTTCTTTGCGTCTTGGAGTAAAACAAAGCATAAATTCGAGCTATAGGAATAGTCGGTATGCAATTGGGGACGGGCCTGTTTTTGTACATTTAGCCTTATAAGACAACCGGCATCTATTTTTTCTGGCTAAATCCGTCCTGTCAGACGGGTGAGATCCACTAATGTGGGTGAAGTTGCTGCCCAAGTGAAATCCGATGTGGCGGGTAAAACGGATTTAATTTCACCGAATGATTTCACCGTGCCAATGAACGATTTAATTACAGTTTAATATAAAGAGTTAAACTGTAAATTTCCAGAACAAAAGCTAGTCGAAATGTATCTTTTCACACTTTCATAAACAATAGTGTAATTATTATAAATATTAGATTTTATTACAATATTTTCACCTTTTTATATTATATAATAAACACAAACTATGAGAAAGGTGGGTAACATTATGAACATGAAAAAATGGATTGAGGAGCTCAAACAAGCAGAAATAAAAAAGGCGATGCCAATACTATCATTTCCTAGTATAAGCCTGTTGAACATTACGGTAAAAGAATTAATCTCTAACAGTAATATGCAAGCTGTCGGGATGAAAGCTGTCTCAGAACGCTGCAACAGTGCGGCAACTGTAAGCATGATGGATTTATCTGTAGAGGCCGAAGCGTTTGGAGCAAAAATAAAAGTTTCGGATGATGAAGTACCAACAGTAATAGGCAGACTAATTGAAACGCCGGAAGATGCAGAAAAATTATCAGTTCCAAAAGTAGGAGCTGGAAGAACAGGGATTTACATTGATGCAATAAAAAGAGCAAGTCATCTCATCACAGACAGACCTGTGTTTGCAGGTGTAATCGGGCCTTTTTCTCTTTCAGGGAGATTGATGGATATGTCTGAAATTATGGTGAATTGTTATGTTGAACCTAATATGGTTCATACCACCTTGAAAAAGTCAACTGAATTTATCAAAGAATATATCAAGGAATTTAAACAAGCAGGTGCAAATGGTGTCATTATAGCCGAACCTGCAGCTGGACTACTATCCCCCGAACTTAATGCAGAGTTTTCAGTTCCTTACATAAAAGAAATTGTTGAAGAAGTGATTGATGATGACTTTTTAGTCATCTATCATAATTGTGGAAATACAATTCCGCTTATCAAAGACATTTTGTCAATAGGGGCTTCGGCATATCATTTTGGAAATGCAGTTGATCTTGAAGAAGTGGCGAAACTAATCCCAAATGATATATTGTTCATGGGAAATGTTGACCCTGCAAGAGAGTTTCGCAATGGTACTCCTCAAAGCATAAAAAAAGCTACAAAAGAAGTTATGGATAAGTGTTGCAGCTACAAAAACTATGTTGTTTCCTCCGGATGTGATATTCCACCTTTATCGAGTTGGGAAAATATAAAAGCATTTTTTGAAGCGGTTGACGAATTTTACAAGCGTTAACTAAACAGATGTTTTAAATGACCTTTCTAATTCAGTTACTTAGATTTTTAATTTTCAAGCATTTCCATAATTTCATACCTTGTAATAACATCCGCCTACCTTTATAATCATTATAACAACAGTATTATTTTCTGCATTGTAATATATATTTATATTTTGTATTAAAACATCATATTGCTTAAATATTTATCCATAAAAACAGGACTTTCAGATAATTCAACCGATATGGCAGATTTAGCTATTTCTTCTGATTTTTCAAGCATTTCCCGGCTTTGAAGCAGTACTGCCGCACCATTTCCGGCCGCATTTCCCAAAACAACAACCTTTTCTAAAATTTCTTTAGGTATAAGACCAATATTTGCGGCGGAGTTTTTGTCTATATAAGCTCCAAAACCTCCCGCGATATAAAATTTTTCTATCTGAGAATATGATATTTTACATTCGTAAAGTAGTGTATCAATTCCTGCTGATATTGCAGATTTTGCAAGTTGAACTGCACGGATATCGGCAGGAGTTATAAAAACATTGCTGCTTCCGATTTGAAAATCTTCTTCCATATAGCCTGTTTCATCTATGATTCCCAAGGTTTTCATACAGCTTATAGCATCAATTACTCCTGTTCCGCAGATTCCTTTAGCAGAAATATCATCTATTGTTTCATAATGAATTTGGGTTCCTATAAGATATACCCTGTTAATTGCGCCTGACGAGGCAATCATGCCATGACTAATACCTGCTCCCTCAAACGCAGGGCCTGCAGCGGTGGAACAGCACCTCAGCATACCTTCGTGCCAAAGCGCCATTTCCCCGTTTGTGCCGATATCAACTAAAAACGAGGTTTTATCTTTTAGCATATCGCTCGCTATTATAGCTGTTGTAATATCAGCGCCGACATAAGAGGAAATACATCTCGGAAGGTAAGTTCTGCCTTGCCATATTCCAAATAAGCTTTCAGGGGTAAAAGGATATTTAGCGATTCCTTCTGCACTTAGACCTGTTAAGAAATGAAGCATAATTGTATTGCCGGTAATTACAATAGTGTCCGGTATTTCAGGAGTCAGCTTTGAAATTATATTTTCTATCTGACTTGTTATGGCCTTTTGCAGCTCTTTGCTACCACCTTGCAATGCATACTCAATTCTTGAGATAACATCTGAGCCGAATTTTGTTTGCAAATTTTTCTCACATATTGTTTTTGTACAGATACATTCGGGAAAAGAGTACAAATATGCTGCAATAGTTGTTGTACCTATATCAATTGCAACACCTTTGCACTTATCGGTTGATGTAATTGGGCTTTTAATAAAGGTTGGCATAACACCATAAGTAACACCTTGTAGATTTATGGCTGAAGCATTATAATCTATAGTAACATCACCTAAAGCGTACGTCTGGCATGAAAGGCGAATGTTGCCTCTTAACTCTTCTTTGGAAAGCTTGTTTAATTCTACGGATGTAGGAAGTGATGCGTCTCCCGTAATTTTAACTTTACATTTGCCGCAAATCCCTTTGCCGCTGCAAGGCATATCATGTTGCAGATTCAAGTCGCTTAAAACTTGAGATATTAAAACTCTATTAGCATACGTTTTATGTAATTGTCCATTATCGGTATTAATGTTTATATTAATTATAATCACCCCCAATTTAATAATAACGATTTTACAAAAAATATCCATAATAATATAAGGATTTTTTGTAAAATTATCCTCAATTTTTAATTTTAAGAGAAATTTACAAAAAATAATAAAATATTGATATAAAAAAATTATTGTTTGATATACAATACAAAAAAATGAGGTGGATTTCATTGACGAATGAACTGCTAAACTTTTTAAGTAAATATACGCATCATTTTAGCAATTTGTGCAAAGTGAATTGCAATGTTTTTGATGTTAACTTGAAGGAAATACAGGGGGACTCTTTTTGCAAAGAATGTAATTGCTGTGATTATAAAAACGCTCATAAATATGGGTGCTTTGAAGCACAGAGATGGAATGGCAAGTATATTTATTACTGCCGGGCAGGCTTTATATTTATTGCAGTTGTATTGATTGATGATTTGAACAGAATTGACGCAGGTGTTCTTGCAGGGCCTGTTGTTATGGGGAACATAGAAGATTTCATTCAAGAAAATACTATAAGTATTTCTAATGTCCCAAACTTTGAAACTTCTATTGTAAATGATATGGCAGAAATTATGGCAGCTGTATTTACAAAAAAAGAAAGTACATACAATTCGGAGTATGAAAATTTATTGAATGATATCTATAAGGTAAGAGATATATTAGACGAAAAAATATATTATCCCATTGATTTAGAAAAGCAATTGCAGACTGCTATTTCAGACGGTGACTCCGATTTGTCAAAGGAACTTCTTAATAAATTGTTAGGGCACATATTCTTCTGTTCAAACGGAGATTTTAAGACTATCAAAGCAAGAGTGGTTGAGTTAATGGTGCTTCTTTCGCGTTCTGCAATTGATGGCGGAGCAGATTTGGATCAGATATTTCTGCTTAATAAAAATTACATAGAAGAGGTTGAAGCTTTAAAAACGATAGAGCAGCTCAGTATTTGGCTGTCGGGTATAATTAACCGTTTCGTAGGCTATGTATTTGAATTTAACGACGTTAAGCATGCCGATGTGTTGTTTAAAGCAATGAATTATATAAAACAAAACTATAAAGAAAAGCTTTCATTGGACGACATCTGTGCAAATGTATATTTAAGCAAATCGTATTTGAGTAAAATATTTAAAGATGAAATGAAGTGTACGCTTACAAACTATATTAGCAGTGTTAGGGTTGAAAAAAGCAAATCGTTACTTCTTGACAATTCATTAAGCTTAGCGGATGTAGCTTCCATGGTTGGATTTGAAGATCAAAGCTATTATACTAAGGTGTTTAAAAAAAATGAGGGGGTTTCCCCTGGAAAATATAAAAGCTTAAGAGGGAAAAAGGAGGCAAAAAAATGAGTATTTTAGAAGAAATCAGCACACTATTGCAACAAGGAAGAGCTCCAAAAGTTAAGGAACTGGTTGCACAGGCAATTGAAGAAGGAATATCTCCAAAAGAAGTTTTGGAGGAGGGACTTCTTTCGGGAATGAGTATTATCGGTGAAAAATTCAAAAATAACGAAGTCTATGTTCCTGAAGTTTTAATTGCAGCAAGAGCAATGAATGCAGGTGTTGAAATTTTGAAACCCTATCTTGTAAGTCAAGGCATAGAAGCAAAAGGACTCGTTGTTTTGGGCACGGTTAAAGGTGACCTTCATGATATCGGCAAAAATCTTGTAAAAATGATGATGGAGGGAAAAGGCCTTAAAGTAGTGGATTTAGGCGTTGATGTTAGTGCTGAAAGCTTTGTTGAAGCAGCAAAAGAATACAATGCTGATATTATTGCCTGCAGCGCACTATTAACAACAACTATGGGTGAAATGAAGGAAGTAGTTGAAAAGGTTAAAGCTTCAGGTCTTGGAAACTCGGTAAAAGTAATGGTTGGGGGAGCTCCTGTGACTCAAAGCTTTTGCGAAAGCATTGGCGCTGATTATTACACCTCTGATGCGGCTTCTGCTTCCGATGTCGCACTTAAAGTTTGTGTTGGATAATATTAAGATATACTACCTTGCCGTTTTAGGCAAGAGGTATATGTTTTGGGGTGAGAGCCGTGTATGAAAAACTTATTAAAAATATAACGGAAAATGGCGCATATAAAGCAAGCATAATAAATGTATCCGACATACCGTTTGAGCCCGATTTGCGGAAAGCGTGTGAATCAAATCAATGCGGAAATTACGGTAAAAGCTGGACTTGTCCGCCCGATGTGGGTGATATTTATGAGTTGATAGAAAGAGCAAAAAAATATAAATACGCTCTTGTATATCAAACAGTATCATTACTTGAGGACTCTTATGATTTTGAAGGAATGCAGGCAGGTTTAAAACATCATGATGTAATAACTGACCAGATAGCAAAGTCCGCAAATCAGGAAATAAAAACGCCAATACTTCAATTATCAGCGGGAGGCTGTAGAATATGCGATATATGTGCAAAAAAAAATGATAAGCCATGCAGATACCCTGATAAAGCACTTGCTTCGCTTGAGGCATATGGCATATTTGTAGCAAAAATGGCAGAAAAGGCAGGCATGAAATACATAAACGGTGTGGGCACAGTTACCTATTTTGGTGCATTATTATTCAATTAACCTTGAAAATAATTGTAGGGGATATACTAAGCCATTGCTCAGAGCGATGTAATATTATGCTACGATATCATTTTATAGATTATTTAAATACTCCGTAAGCCCGTATCAATGCTTAATAAACTATAAAATATTGAAATGATTACTAAAGAATACAGATATGAGCCTTACCAATATTGTTAGCAGTATTGGCTTTGGTGATAAACATAATTATACTTTAAGGTGGTGCATTATGAATAACAGAGAAAGAGCATTAGCAATTTTAAATTATCAAGACTATGACAGGCTTCCTGTAGTACATTTTGGTTTTTGGAATGAAACTTTAATAAAGTGGTTTAATGAAGGGCATCTTGAAGAGGAAGAAGCGAAAAAGTGGACAGATGGAAACACCTTTGATAAAACGATTTCAAAAAAACTTGGATTTGATTTTAATTGGTACTCTTGTTATACAAGCGCTTATGGCCTTTTTCCGGGTTTTAAAAGTGAAATAGTGGAAACGCTTAATGATGGAACAGAAAAAGTTAGGAATGGTAATGGGGTTATTGTATTACGCAAAAAAAATGCAGGTTCTATCCCTGCTGAAGTAGATCATCTTTTAAAAGACCGAGAAAGTTGGGAAAAGTATTATCTTCCAAAATTAATATATTCCGATAATAGAATAAATTTTGAGTATCTTAATTCTATAAAGAATGCCGATAATAGAGAAACGCCACTTGGGCTTCATTGTGGCAGTTTGTTCGGTGAAATTAGAAATTGGCTTGGGTTAGAGGGCAGTAGTTATTTACTTGTTGATGATGAAGATTTGTATGATGAAATCATTAACGTTGTGGGAGAATTAAGCTATAATCTAGTAAAAAATATTCTCGCTACAGGTGCTAAATTTGACTTTGGACATTTTTGGGAAGATATTTGCTTTAAAAATGGACCTCTTGTAATACCGTCTGTTTTTGATAAAAAAGTAGGCCCTCATTATAAAAGAATTACTGATTTATTAAAAGCTAATGATATTAATATTATTTCTCTTGACTGTGATGGGTTAATAGATTCTTTGATTCCTACTTGGTTTGAAAACGGTGTTAATACCATGTTCCCTATAGAAGTAGGAACATGGGGCGCAAACATTAGGCCTTGGAGAGAGAAGTATGGAAAAGAACTTCGGGGCGTTGGGGGTATGGATAAAAAAGTATTTGCTTATGACTATAAAGCAATTGACTTAGAAATTGAACGATTAAAACCATTGATTGATTTAGGTGGTTATATTCCTTGTCCTGACCATAGAATTGCACCGGATGCAAAATGGGAAAATGTGCAGTATTATTGTGAACAAATGCATAAGATGTTTACTTAATAGGAGTCCTGATTTATGAACGATTTGAACTTTAATCTAAAGACTAAGAATAATTGGTTGGCACATTGGATATGGGATGAAGGTGATTCTACTTCAAATACGTGGATGTGTTTTAGAAAAACATTTGAGTGTGAAAAAATACCGCTTTCATTAAAGGCTCATATTAGTGTGGATTCAAAATATTGGCTTTGGATAAATGACAAATTAGTTACTTTTGAAGGTGGTTTGAACAGAGGTGCAAAGCAGGGTGCAGGCTATTATGATGTTGCTTCTTTAGATGGATGTTTAAATCAAGGGTTAAATACAATTGCCGTATTAGTTTGGTATTGGGGTAATGAGGGCAGAAACAGTGTTGATAGCGGAAAAGGCGGTTTTCTATTTGAATTAGAGAATAACGAGCAGTGTATTTTAAGTGATAGTTTATGGAAAGTAAAGCGTCATCCGTCTTATATAGCTGCAGATGACCCGCATCCTTCATTTTTGTATGCCGGCCATAATATATGCTATGATGCAAGATCAGATATGGATAACTGGAACAGTAAGAATTTTGACGATAGTAATTGGGAGCATGCAACAGAAATAGGTGTACCTCCATGTAAGCCATGGGGAGAATTATTTGAAAGACCTATACCGCCCATAAAAGATTACGGTGTACATAGTTATGCAAACATTTCCTGTGATGAAAATAGTCTTAATAAAATTCTAACAGCCGATCTGCCTTATGCGGCACATGTTAGCCCTGCTTTTGCTATTAATGCCGAAATTGAAGGATTAAAAATTGATATTAGAACCGATAGATATGAAGTAAACGGTGGGCCGGGAGATAATCGGAAATATAATTCTCACCGAACTGAATATATAACTAAAAAAGGAGTTCAGAACTTTGAATCACTCGATTGGCTTTTTGGAGAGAAGGTAATATATACTTTTCCTAAAGGTATAGAAGTGATACTTATTCAATATAGAGAAACCGGATATAATGCCAGCTTTTCAGGAAGCTTTGAATGTAGTGATGGATTTTTAAATAAACTTTATGAAAAATGTAAAAGGACATTATATATTTGTATGAGAGATAATTACATGGACTGTCCAGATAGGGAAAGGGGTCAGTGGATTGGGGATGTAAGCTTGCAAATCCCTCAGACCTTTTACGCATTGGAGCGCAGTTCTGATTTGTTAACAAAGAAAGCTATTCGCGATTTTATACTTTGGACGAAGGATGGTGTGTTAAGAGGTAATGTTCCGGGAATTCATTGCTCAGAGTTACCTTCGCAGTCTTTAAATGCGATTAGTGAATTTGGTATGATTATGTCTTATTATATTCATAGTGGAGATTCTTCTGTTCTATATGAAAGCTATGATGCCATTATAAAGTACTTATCATTGTGGGAAATGGATAAAAATGGACTGCTAATACCACGGAAAGGTGATTGGTACTGGTTTGACCATGGTGAAAAAATAGATAAGCCTGTACTTGAATATGCGTGGTACTATTCAGCATTAAAATCAGCAAAAAAGATAGCAGAATTAATCGGAGAGCAGAAAGATAACCAATTTTTTGAAGATAGATTAGAAAAAATAGAAAACAATTTTGATAAACTGTTTTGGGATGGAACAGGATACCGCTCAGCAGAGTTTTATGATGACAGATCAAATGCTATGGCAGTATTAACAGGGCTGGCATCATCTGATAAATGGTCAGCCATATTAGAAATATTAACAAATGTAAAACAAGCTACACCATACATGGAAGCTTATATATTAGAAGCGTTGTTTGTTATAAACCATGGTCAGGCTGCTATGAGCAGAATGAGAGAAAGATATGCAGAGTTGGTTTCTAACGAAAATTCTACAGTATGGGAAGATTTTTTCGTATTAGGAACCAAAAATCATGCTTGGTCGGGAGGTCCTCTGACAATTTTATCGAAATATGTTGCTGGTGTTTCACCGCTAACAGCAGGATATTCTACATTTGAAATATTACCACAACTATTCTACATAGAGGATTTGAAGATATTAATTCCCACAGTTAAAGGGGAAATTAAAGTTCATATTATTAATAAAAGCGACCAATTTATTCTTAATTTGGATTCCCCGTCTAATACTAATGCTATAGTGGGAATTCCTAAATGTCTACTTAATGATAAAGAGGTTAAAAAGGTTTATTGTAATGATGTTTGTATATGGGAAAATGGAAAGTTGATTATGGATTTACCAATAATACAAAAATGTAACGACAGTGATAGCTTTATTAAATTTATCGCTTGGCATGGCACATGGAGTTTTAGTGCAATTTGAAAAAGATGTGGTATAAAAAAGCAAGAATACACCTAAGGCATCTATTAAAAGCGGCAGTGAACTTGACACTCTCTGCCGCTTTTTTCTCCTGACGGAAAGCAGGGAGGTAAAGCATGAATATAAATTTTGATATGGAGGCTAACTAAAATGCATGAAGATGTAAAGATACTTAGACAATTAGCGTACAAATATTTTCAAATAGCAAATAGTGAAAAAAATACTTATAATATGAGATTGCATACAGCAGTAAATGATTTAAAGCAGATAAGGCCGGTTGTATTAATTGATGAATTGCCTTGGAATGAGATGAATATTGATAATGAGCTAACCTTGCAATGTTCTATTCCATATCTTCGTGAAGTCGAAGATTTTTTAAGAAAAAGCATATATAAGATGAAGCATATGCCTGCCGATATGGTAGTCATGCCTTTTATTCCTGTAAGAAAAGTTTTGAGTTCGACCGGCATTGGAATTTCCGTTGAAGAAAAGACTTTGCCTACGGATATAAACAATAATGTTAAATCACATGAATATACTGATATATTGAAAACGGAAGAAGATTTACAAAAACTGCATAATCCAATCATATCATATGATAAAGAAGAAACACTAAGGAGATATAATTTAGTAGGAGAAATAATTGGAGATATAATACCGGTTATGCTGTCGGGAATAGATATGTTCTCGGTAACTCCATGGGATCAAATAGCAACATACAAGGGCGTAACAAATTTACTTATTGATTTAGTTGACCGACCGGAGTTTATGCATAAGGTGGTTCAGAGATTATCTGAAATTAACATATCCTTGCTTGAACAATATGAAAGTTTAGGATTATTTTCTAATCAACCAAGCAGCTTGCATTGCACGCCGATTCTCACAAGTGATTTACCAAGCAAAAGCTATGACGGCGGTAATTTGACCAGAAAGGATATATGGGGTAGGGGCGCTGCACAAATATTTGCATCTGTTTCAAAGGATATGCATAATGAATTTGATATACAATATATGAAAAAAACAATTGGTCAATGCGGTTTGGTATATTATGGCTGCTGTGAGCCTTTAGATAAAAAAATAGACATAGTTGAACAAATTCCGAATTTGAGAAAGATTTCTATTACTCCATGGGCTGATGTTAATGTTGCGTCAGAGATTATTAACAAGAAATATGTTCTCGCCTCTAAGCCGAACCCTTCTTCTGTCGCTGTACCTATGCTCAATAAAGAAGCATTAAAAGAGGAATTAACCAGAATTCTTGATGCTTGTAGAAAAAATAATTGCAATTGTGATATTGTACTAAAAGATATAAGCACATGCTGTAACAGACCTGAAAATATTTTTGAGTGGGAAAAAATTGCTATGGATTTGGTTAATAATTATTAATTTGAAAAGAGCAGCCTGTTATGCCATACATCTAACTTAAATTGGGCTATGCCATATCGGTGAGAATGGCTTTATTAGATGAATTGTAAAAATAATATGGTATCTTTTTTGTTTTGAAGTTTAGAAACAGTCTGACATCCCTATTAACACACTATTAACAAGGAAGGAAACACCTATTATGATGCGACTGCCCTGCCGAAACAACAATAACAGGCGAAAAAGCGCACATTAAGGACAATTTTGGGCGTTCAAGAAATCGGTTGCATTTACATTCAAAAGAAATAATGGCAACAATTTTGTATTTTGAAAGGTAAAAAATTTTCGGCTGTGTTTTTTTACAAAAAAACGCGTTAAATCATTGTTAAGAATGCGATTATTTTAAAAAATATTTGCTAAGAAATAAAAGAATGCAAATAAAAATGCACAGAAGATAGTTTAAGAGTTTGTGCAAAACACAGAAAAATGAAACCATAATCAAAATCAAAATAAAGTCATGGAAATTAAAAAAACAAAAGTGATAATATAAAAGTTGGGGTAAAGGGGGAGTTATATTATTAAAAGTATATTTTAAGTTATAATTAATCTCTTATTATGGTATAGAGCCGGGTGAATTTTTGGGGAAATTTAACCTGACGTTTATATATATTTAATTCTCATCCTAGATTGAAGAATGTGCGGGAGACTTCATCGTGAGAGTTAGAATACTCTATAATTGATTGAAGGGGGAATTTTTATGAAAAGATCACTTTCATTGGTACTGGTAATTGCAATGGTATTAAGCCTTTGCATTACAGTACCGATGAACATTGCTGCAACTAACATTGCGGCAGATGAAACTGCACCCAGCAGCTGGACTGTCAGTGCCAGGGATGCAACCGGCTGCGGAATAGGGGATGCTTCAAATGTAATTGACGGAACCACGGCAAATATATTTGACTATGGTGCCACTGCTGGTCCTTATTGCTTTGATATCAACTTAGGGTCAGCTACTACAATATCCGGTATCAGATGGTATCCCAGACAGGACAGCAATACGGCCGGTATTCCCACATCTTGGGATGTATATGCTAAGTTCTCAGGGGATGAAGGCTATACAAAGCTTTATTCCGGCAGCAAAACGGTAGACGTTTCCGATTCAGGAGCAGAGGCCCATCCTCTTACGGACGCAACTTTTGCAGCTTGTACTACCCGTTTCGGTTACAATGCTACGGTAACCGCTGTTAGGGTAGTGTTTACAGGTACTTATGATAGTACAGCTTCCGTTTCCGTTGGTGAAATATCAATTTTAACTGCGCTTTCTGCAACTTACCGTTCGGGCAATGAAGTATACTATACTTTCTCTTCTGCAAGCCAGATTGATGAGTTGGATTCCTCAGGCTATACATATACTGCTGATGGCACACATTCTGCTGCGGCAGTAAATGCTAATGACGGTAACCTGAGCACAATCGCAGAAACCACCTTAAATGGAACAGGTTCAGAATCTCTTATTATAAACCTTGGAGCAGTAACAGCTTTTGACGGCTTCCGTTACTATCCTCCTGCAGACGGCAAAGGCCAGCCTGCTTTATATAGTATTTTCTTAAGTAATGATGGAGTAAGCTGGTATTATGTTTCGCAGTCAAGAAATTTCGGTTCTGCAAAGAATGCATCATCAACCTATGATTTATATAACGATGCAACTGACGGAACAGCTGCACTGACTGCTAAGTTTTACTATAATCTTTCAGCGAAATATATAAGGCTTCGTCCTGAAGCTCTTGGAAGCACAGATACAAGCACAACAGCACATTTCGGCGAAGTTAAACTCTTAAAGCCGGATGACAGCAAGAAATTGAATGATGCAAATACAGGCTACGGACCTTCCATGAATTATATGTCTGACGAGTATAACTGGAATTCATCTTCATTCGCATCAATGACTGCTTCTTCGTCATGGAACACATGGAATGTTATAAATCTGACGGTTGATAGCAACCCCATGAACTATTGGCATTCAGCTGTTGGCAGCGCCTCAAACGTACTTCCGGATACTAACTATTGGACACTTACATATATGTTTAATACACCACAGGAAATATATGGTATAAGGCATACACCCAGAATTGATAATATCGGTGCCATTGCAAAGACAATTGAAGTTTGGGGTACCTATGACTCTGCGGGAACGAACTGGTACAAAGTTGCTGACCAGGTGTATAACTACACAGTCGGCGCAGCCCCTGCAGCACAGTGGGGAGCAGGAAATCAGAATGTTACATATTTTAATCTCTGTAAGAACAATAATTTCTATGGAATTAAGTATGTTATTACTAGAGTTGGTACACTTTCAGCAGCAACAGGTTATCATACTAATGTCGGCGAACTCAGATTCTTAAAGAGCGGCACAAGTTCAAACCTTGTTTTAACAGACGAAGTAAATACTGACTACAATCCGTGGTCAGCAACTGCAACATCCGGCACTGCAGCAAATCTTCCTAAATTATACGATGGGATAATTAATACTGCAGCAGGTGATAATACTAAACATTTTGAAACAACCACAGATGCAACCGGAACAACTACCGGCGTTAATCCGGCAAATAATCTTTCTCAGTCTATAACTTTTGATTTAGGGAAGTCTTACACCTTCTCAGGTCTGCGTATCTATAACCGTTACAATTTTAGTACTCAGGCTATGGCTAAAGGTTATCTCTGGGTATCGGATGATAATACAAACTGGTATAAGCTTGATCAGGTAGCCACCGGTGTAACCAATTACCCAACATCGGATAACAGAACTGTGTATTTTTCAATAGATGACACGAGGTATAATATAACAGCACGTTACGTTAAATTAGAGTGTACCCAGGTATTATCTTCATACAACTGGGCATTGGAAGAAGTTACGCTCCTTAATCCTAACAATGTCAACAGCACGCTTACGGTATCAGGCGATACAGGTAGCGTATCTGCTCTTTTCCAGGCTAAGGTTCAGAATGTAATTGATTTGATTAATGCTATCGGAACCGTTACCGCAGACAGCGGCAACGCTATTAAAGCTGCAAGAGATGCATATAATGCTTTGGCAGTTAGCCTTCAGCCTTCCGTAACAAATTATACTACATTGACTGATGCAGAAACTGCTTATTCAAATTTTGCCGCAACAGCTGTTGTTAATGAAATAGCAGCACTGCCCGATAAGGCAAATGTAACTCTTGATAATAACGATGCTATTAAAGCTGCAAGAACCGATTATAATGCTTTGTCATCGGATAAGCAGGCTTTGGTTACTAACCTTTCAAGGCTTACTGATGCAGAATTAATTATAACAGGACTTACATATTCAGTAAATACAATGGACAGCGTGGGCTTATTCAGTGCAACCTTTAAAGTTTATAATACTTCAGGCGTAGCTTCGATAAGCTATGAA
>JAUZPY010000042.1 GCA_030705805.1 Bacillota bacterium
AAGGAGCCAAATCCTATATCGTTTTAGAAGGCGATTTTTCCGAAAGTAATGCATTAAAAATGCTCGTGAATACATACGTATTCACTGTGCTTTTGCCTTTTCTTATAAAATTTGCTCTTTTAAAGCTCTGCGACGTGCGCCCTTAGGAAAATTTTTGTCTTTTCAGGTGCGTAAGAATCGCAGCACCTGACGCCTTACAAAATCCACAAGATAAGAAGGACGGAAATTTAACAAGGGCTAGGCATAATAGAGTTCTACTCCCTTATGCCTAGCCAAGGGACATTTTGAACCCACGCTGCACTAATCATGGGGTCTTTTGCAAAAGGCCCCATGAAAAGAGCTGCGACAAGAAAAAATTAAGTTAAATTGAGTTTAATAAGCTAAATAAATTGAGTTAAGTTAATCCTGGAAATTAAAAGTGCCGTCTGCTATTTCTTGAGCAAATTCCACCATCTCGTTATGGGATTTGATATTGTGAGTATGGTCAATAGCTTTTTTCCTTTGCTCTTCTGTAAATAATGCGAATTTAGACATTGCACTGGAATTTTGAGCTAAAGCCATTCCGAATCCCATGGGAATTTCTCCGCTATCAACATAGTTTGGCATAAAATCACCTCATAAATATTTTGAACTATGCGGAATATATTTATACTAATATATAGTTTACAAAAAATATAAAATAAGTAAAAATAAAAAAGCAAGTCGGCTTACTAAAGCGGTAAAATAAAACAGGCATTACTGAGCTTGCAAAGCAAAAGTAGACGAACCACCAACTAAAAAACCTTGTTCAATTTAAATTGAATAGAGGTTTTGTAAGTTCTAATTTGACTTACCGATTCAAATAAAAAGTAGACACACATTTGATATAATCCCTGACATTTGAAATAACAAAAATATTTCAATAAATACTTTAGGGGTATTATATCAATTTTTTAGTGTCTACTTTTATTTTACAAGGTTAACTTAATATGCTTTATTTTTAGCATTGCGTTTTTATTAATTAATCTAAATATCTTTAAGATGCAAGTATCTGTGTCCATGCATTAGACCAAAGCTTTTCTGCTTCATCTTTTTGATAAAGGAAAATCTCACATTTGTCAAGAACTTCTTTGGGCGGATAATAACAAGGATTGTCCTTAATTGATGCATCAAGCTGTGATACAGCTTCAGTATGCGGTGAAGTATAACCTGTCTCGTTTGCGTTTCTAAGCGCAATGTCTGTCCTGTACATATAATTCAAGAAAGATTCAGCTAATTGTATATGCTGGCTGTCTTTTAAAATAACCATTGCATCAACAGCGAGATTGCTTCCTTCTTTAGGAATAACATATTTTAGATTTTTGCTTTCTGCAGCCGCCTTATTACCCTCTCCCGAAAATACTAATGCTAACGCCGCTTCTCCATTCTCCATTTTGTCTTTAACTTCATCACCCACGTAAGCAAGTACGTTTGGCTTTTGGCTTATAAGTAAATTCTTTGCTTCTTCAATTTCTTTAGGATTTACTGTATTCATTGAATGTCCTAAATATAATAAGGTCATTCCGATTGTATCTCTCATACCGTTAAGCATCAGAACCTGCCCTGCGTATTTTTTGTCAAAAAGAGCCCCGATGCTGTCAATTTTTTCTGTTACCTTGTCAGTATTATATAAAATTCCCAGCGTTCCGGCCATATAGGGAAGCGAATATTTATTTCCCGGATCGTAAGAAAGATTTTTGTAGCTTTCATTTATGTACTTGGCATTTGGCACATTATTATAATCAATTTTATGTAAAAGACCAAGTTCAATCATCTTTGATACTGTATAATCAGATGGGAACACTACGTCATAATTTCCTGAACCGGAGTTCTGAACCTTCGCCATCATAGCTTCATTGCTATCGTATGTTTCATAAATAACTTCGCAATTATATTCTTTTTCAAAATCTGCAATTACATCACCAGCAATATACTCGCCCCAGTTAAATACCTTAAGTACCTCTTTCTTTTTTCCGGAACATCCGGGTAAAAGTAAAAGAACCATCACAAGAGTCAAAAAAATAGCTAAAAATTTTTTCACCTTTCAACCTCCAAAATAAAATTAATCTATGTCAGCACCCTTAAATAGTGCAATTATAACAATTAAAACAAAGCTGTGCCGGTAAGAAAAATTGGTCCGAAAAAAGACACAATCATTTAATCAGCTCATCTAATCAACACATTTCATTCAATAAATTCATAACAATAGCAATTACTGCTGATCCTGCAGTTTCTGTGCGAAGAATCCGCTTACCTAAGGTTACGATATTAGCACCTAAATCTTCAAGATACGTAACTTCACTTTCCTCAAAGCCGCCCTCAGGGCCTATGATAATTCCAACGCTTTTTATTCCCGGCTTTACAATAGATAAAGTGCCGGAGGTAGCTGCTTCATAGGGCATTAAGGAAAGTTCGTTTTCACAAAGCATCTTTGCTGCAGTTTTAAAATCGACGGTGTCAGCCACTTCGGGTATTATTCCTCGGTTACATTGTTTGGCGGCCTCCGCGGATATTTTTTGCCACCTTTCTTTCTTTTCCCCTTTAGCAACGCAGCGGTGACTTAATACCGGAACAATTTTATATGCGCCAAGCTCAACCGCCTTTTGAATTATATGCTCCATTTTTCCGGCTTTTGGTATACACTGAAAAAGTGTAAGCTTAACAAAAGGCTCAGTAAGGGATGGAGCAGAAGAAATGATAGAGCATTCTACTTTATCCTTATCAATTTTATCAATAATGCAATTATAATCTGTACCTTCTTTATCGCATAGAATAATTTTGTTTCCTTTTTCCATACGAAGAACCTTTCTGATATGTTCTGTATCAGAGCCGGTAATAGTAATATTATCTATGTTTATGGCCTTTTTGTCAACAAAAAATTTTGACATATTTTCCCTCTATTCTACTTCGTTTATAAGCAAGCTTGCTAAATCGTGATACTCAGATAATTCTAATAGTCCTTTTTCAGTCAGATGATAAACACCTTTTTTTTCACAGCTGAACCACAAATAATAATTGTTTCGTAATATTGACGCCGACTTAGTATTACCGGTCATAGCTACTATGTCACACAGCTTTAAGGAACCATACTTCTCCATTAAAGTAGCTATTAAAATGGCCTGTTCTCTGTAGACTGTGACATTTTTTCCTTTTGTTCCGCCTGTATTATTATCTCCGTGCCGGCCATTAAATTCAGTAATAAGCTTGTCCTTTAGCTTGTTAGACCTTCTTACAGACATGGGTCTATTAAACGGTACGGCATCAAAAGTAATATTAGCTCCGGAAGTTTTTATGGTAATAAGACCTATTTCCAAACGCCTTAAAAGGTGAGAAACATTTTGCCATCTTTTAAGTGCATCACGCTTTGGAGACGGTACTGCTATATATACTTTATCTGCGACCTTTTGGCGGAGAGCAGCTTGCACTATTACGTCAAGGTTTAAGTGAAGCTTTAGTTCAATAGCAATGATTTCTTCACCTCTGATACCCATCACATCACAGTCTCCGATCTCACCTTTTACAGTATAGCCCATGCTCTCAAAAAGAGCTTTAACAGGTGCATAAAGTTCCGTTTCCAGCATACTATCCTCCCATTGACTTAGTTTATAGGGATAGTGTATAATATTAAGGAGGTGATGTCAATGATTAAATTAATTTCATGGAACGTCAACGGACTGCGCGCTATTGTTGCAAAAAATTTTTTAGATGAATTTAATAAGCTGGATGCAGATGTCTTTTGCCTGCAAGAGACAAAGCTGTCAGAAGGTCAGCTTGATATAGAGCTTTCGGGTATATATCAATATTATAATTATGCTGAAAGGAAAGGTTATTCCGGAACAGCGGTTTTTTCAAAAAAAGAGCCTATTAAAGTTAGCTTTGGCATAGGTATAGAAGAGCACGATCATGAAGGAAGAGTAATTACTCTTGAATACGATAACTTTTACCTTGTTTGTGTATATTCGCCCAATTCTCAGGAAGGTCTGAAAAGGCTTGATTACAGAATGATGTGGGAAGACGTTTTTAGGGATTATCTTATGGAGCTAAAAGAAAAAAAGTCGGTTTTGGTTTGTGGTGACTTAAATGTTGCTCATCGTGAAATTGACCTTAAAAATCCCTCAAGCAATGTAAAAAATGCCGGGTTTACTGCCCAGGAAAGAAATAAATTTGAATCTTTGCTTGATTGCGGTTTCATAGATACTTTCAGGTTCTTTTATCCGGATGCTTCCGATATATATTCATGGTGGTCTTACCGTTTCAATGCAAGATCCAGGAATGCGGGTTGGAGAATTGACTATTTTCTGGCATCGGAGGATTTGAAAGACAAGCTGGTGGACGCTAAAATACATACAGAGACTTTGGGGTCTGATCATTGTCCCGTAGAAGTGACGCTGAATATCGATTAGGAGCTGAATTTAGGCTGCGGCTGCTTTTAAGCGCAGTTTGCTGATTATAAAGGACTGAGATAGCTTTGGATAATAAATTGTTAAATGACGTTGATTGCTATATTAAAAGTAAAAGGGATGAAATAATATTAAATTTGATAAAGCTTGCATCTATCCCTTCTGTGCAGAGCAAAGCCGCACCTGGAGCCCCGTTTGGAGAAAATTGTGCAAAAGCTTTGTCTGCTTCGGCAAAATTATTTGAAGAGTATGGTATAAAGGCAGAGCTATTTAAGAATGCTGGGTATGCATTAGCCGGTATCGGCTCAGGAAAGAAAACAATAGGAATTTTTACGCACAGTGATGTTGTGCCCGCCGAGGGAGATTGGATATATACAAATCCTTTTAAGCCTATTGTGTTAGATAACTGTCTGGTTGGCAGAGGTGTAGAAGATAATAAATCGGGAATTATTGCTGCTTTATATGCAATGAGGGCAATTAAAGAAATGCATTTGGGCTTAAATAGTAAAATCGTAAATTTTATTGGGTCCAATGAAGAGACCGGCATGAAAGATATTAAGGCATTTGTGGATTCACACAGTATGCCTGATGTTTCGCTGATACCGGATAATGACTTTCCTGTCAGCATCGGTGAAAAAGGTATTTTGACATTTAATATAAAGGCGGCAAAACCTTTTAAAACAATATTATCATTTGATGGCGGAAAAGCCTTTAATGTTTCTCTTGATAAAGTAAGGGTAAGTTTTAAATATAATAAAGAATATATTGATGAGCTCCTTGGATTAACAAAAGGGAAAGATGAGTTCACCGTAATTACAGATAATGAAATAATAACTCTTGAAGCCAGAGGTATCGCAAAACACGCAGCTATGCCCGAAGGATCTGTCAATGCGGCAAAATTGGCCGCTGATTTGCTGTGCAAATGCAGTTTTCTTAATGAGGATGATTTAAAAATAATGCGGAGTGTATCACAAATTCCTTCCGGATATTATGGAAAGGGACTTCGCATAGAATATTGCGACAGATATTTCGGAAGGCTCACATGCGTTAATGGGATAGTGAAAACATTGCAAGGATATTTAAATTTAAGCTTTGATATAAGATACGGAACCGGCATAGATTATGATAAAATGATGGATAATATAAAGCTTGTATTAAATCAAGAAGGCTGGTACCTTGCGAATATAAATAACAGACCGGGATTTAGTATCAGCAGAGAATCCCCTTATGCCAAGGCGCTTCTTTCTGTTTATCGTGAAATATCAAATGAAAGACAATCGAGGCTGTATAGAAGTGCAGGCGGAACTTATGCTCGCTACCTTAAAAATGCTTTTAGTGTCGGGACCGAGGCCAAGTATATAGAGAGAAACCTTAATATGTCAAATGGGCACGGCGGAGCTCATCAATGCGATGAATCCATTTCCATTGACGGCTTTTTAGAGGCTATAAAAATCCTTACTGTAATGTTAATTAAAATAGATAAAATATAAGAAGAAGCCAAAATTCACCTCAAATAGTGAAGTTGTTAACAAAAAGCGGACACTACGTAGTGTCCGCTTTCATTTTACCACTTCACAGATATGGGTGAAGTTTTATTTTTTCATCTTTTATTGCCTTGAATACTTTATTTTTCTGTACTCTGTGGGAGTGCAGTTCTTAAATTTACGAAAGACCCTGTTGAAATATGATACTGAGGAAAATCCGACTTCCATAGAGATTTCGGAAATTGTTTTTGTGGAAGAATAAAGCTGTTTTTCTGATTTGCAAACCCTGACAAAATTAAGATATTCGGTAAAAGTAGAATTTGTAGCTTTTTTAAAAAGTCTGCAAAAATAATATGGGTTTAAGTTCAACAATTTGCTCAAGAAATCTAAAGTTATTTCTTCCTGATAATTTTCATCAATATATTTAAGTGACGGCAGCACTTTTTCGATATTGTTAGAATCAAAAAAACTATCTGCGTCAAGCAGTGCCCCATGACGATAAAGAAAGGCCAAAATGTTGTATATATCTGCTTTGATGTATGTTTCATAGGCGGGTTCTTTCTTTTCAAACTCTCTTGCAATATTATTGACATACCCGGTAAATTCGCTGCACTCGGGCGTACCGGACTTATATATTATTATTGGGGCTTCTCCGCTGTTTATAAACCTATAAAGGTATTTGCTGATAGAGCCTGAAGTTTCTGAAAAATTTGATGCAGAAAATTGAATAAGCATATACTTTGTTCCAAAATCCATCGACTTCGTATAATGAGGCACACGGCTGCCTACATAAATTATATCACCTTTTTTTCCAAGGTTGTCCTTATCACCGACTACGCAAGACAGCTCACCGGACAAAATGTATAATATCTCTATGTCATCGTGAATGTGTGTGTAACAAATCTGCATGGGCAGCTTGTTATCCATCAAAGCACTTTGATTGATACTGATAGGAATATTAGGCATAGAGGATTTAACAAGTTCATTATGCATATAAATCACCACAAAAGTCAAAATTGTTCAACAACTGGTCAACATATGGGTAGAAAAATATCGTTTATGTTAGTATAATTTGAATATAACATACATTTTTATTTATTGCAATTATTTTTTTAGAAAAGGGGAATATAAATGTCAGACAATATTCTTGATAAGTTTAAGGATAACCAAGAGGAAGCAACTATTGACGCTTCTAAAAAGTTAAAAGTCGGGTTTATAGGTACAGGCTGGATTGCGGATGCACATATAGTTGAATACCTTAAAATGCCGGACGTTGAAATTGTTGCAGGTGCTGATTTGGTTCCGGGCAAGGCTGAAGCATTCTTCAAAAAGTGGAATGTTGAGGGAGCAAGATGCTATCCAAGCCATAAGGAATTGCTTGACGGCGAAAAACTTGATGCAGTAAGTATTTGTACATATAACAGAACGCATGCCGAGTGTGCAATTTATGCACTTGAAAAAGGGGTAAATGTTCTTCTGGAAAAACCAATGTCCGTTACTTTGGATGAAGCAGTAGGGATTCGTAAGGCAGAAAAAAAGAGCGGTAAGATAATTTCTGTTGGATTCCAGCCCAGACTTGACCCCAATATGCAGATGATAAAGAAAATTGTAGAATCAGGCGAGCTTGGCAGAGTATATTACATTCAAACAGGCGGAGGAAGAAGGCATGGAATTCCTACACCTTTCGGAACATCATTTATTGAAGATGAAACCGCAGGAATCGGTGCTCTTGGCGATATTGGATGTTATTCTCTGGATATGGTACTTAACGCAATCGGCTATCCGAAGCCTTTGACAGTAACAGGTTACAGGTCTGATTTCTTTGGAAAACAGGAAATTACTTATACAAGGAGCGGAAGACCTGCAGAATATGCAAAGAAATTCAGCGTTGATGATTTCGGTGCCGGGTTTATTCGTCTTGAAGGCGGAATAATACTTGACTTTAGAATTGCATGGGATATGCACTTAGACACTCCCGGTGATACAATTATTATGGGCACAAAAGGCGCCTTAAGAATTCCATCAACAGAATGTTGGAATGGTACAGTAGGCGGCCCAATGAAGATTTACCATGACGTAGCCGGTCAGCCAACCTGTACAGAAGTACCTGTTTTACATGAAAAGCTTGGTCTTTTCTATAAGAAGATTCGTTCCTTCCTTGATGCCATTAAGACCGGTGGTACAGCTCCGGTACCTACAAGTCAGATTATTATCAATCAGGCTATTATCGATGGTATCGTTAAGTCTAACGAGTTAGGTCATGAGATAGAAATTAATATTCCGGAAGTTTAAACAGATATAAGGCATGACCCTTATGTCTTTTGAAAAGGTTATTTGTGGAGGTTATTATGTCTGATATTAAAGTTGGTCTGCAATTATATTCAATTCGTGATTTTATGGAAAAGGATATGGATGAGACCTTAAAACAAGTTAAGGAAATAGGCTATGACTATGTTGAGTTTGCCGGATTTTTCGGTAAAAGTGCAGAAGAAGTTAAGGCACTCTTAAAAAAGCATGGTCTGGAGGTTGCATCGGTTCATCAAGGTTTGCAACCATTTTTAGAAGGTGGAAATGCAATAATTGATTACCTGGCAGAGCTTGGTACAAAATATTGCGCTATTCCTTGGTATGAAAGAGCAAAGCTTGAAAAAGGAACTCCAGTGTGGGATGAGACAACTAAAAACTTTACCGCCTACGGAAAAGCATTAAAGGATAAAGGCATAAAAATGCTTTATCACAATCACGATTTTGAAATGGATGTGATTGACGGAAAATGCATACTTGACTGGATCTATGAATCGATTTCGGCTGATCTGCTCGAACCCCAGTTTGATACCTGTTGGGTACGCTATGGTGGATATGACCCGGTAGAGTATATAGAAAAATACAAGGGCAGAGTTGAAATAATCCACCTGAAAGACTTTACCTGTAAGAAGCTTGGCGGCGGCCCTGTTTATGCTCTGATTGACGGTACAGGCAAAGAAGGAAAGAAGCCTACCAGAGAAGAAAACGAATTCAAATTCCAACCCCTGGGTATGGGAATGCAGGATTTTCCCGCAATTTTACAGGCAGCTAAGAATGTTGGAGTTAAATGTGTAATAGTAGAGCAGGATCAATCTCTTGACAGAAGCTCCTTAGAAGCTGCAAAAATAAGCAGAGAATATTTAAGAAGTTTAGGTTTATAAAATGTTTTTTAAGGCTTTATAAAGCCTCCTTAAAGTATAATTAAAAAAGTATGCGTTATCCGGATTCACCTCGTTAATGAAAAAAAGGCTGTATATTACCCTTAAATAAAAACAAGACTGACGCTTATATAAGCGTCAGTCTTGTTTTTTCCGAAGCAATTAATAACCAATAGTTTATAAGTTGAAACAGTTCATAAACATAAAAGCAGCTTTAACAAAATGTATTCGCTTTTTTAGTATCATCTCATAATAGCGAAAAAAAACGCTAAATCCTTTTTGCCCATACATAAAAACACCTCCTAAGCATAGATTTTATTCTAAGATTAGGAGGTGCTTTCTCTATTGTCTGATTTTCGGGGCTTTACTAAATATAAGTTTTTTGCCAATGAACTATATTTTTTATATGTACTTTTTAACAAACCTACCTATACGCTCAAGGGCCTTATTGATATTGGTCACAGAATAAGCATAAGAGCATCTTATAAAACCTTCTCCGCTCACTCCAAAAGCATTGCCCGAGACAACTGCCACACGCTCTTCTTTCAAAAGACGTTCACAAAATTCGTCACTGGAAAATCCGGTTTTTGTTATATTGGGGAATAGATAAAAAGCTCCTAAAGGCTCAAAACATGATAAACCCATTGAGCGAAGGCCGGCAAGCATAAGACGACGTCTCATATTGTATTCATTCTTCATTACATTAACTTCATTATCACAGCTTCTCAAGGCTTCAACAGCTGCATACTGGCTTGTTGTTGGGGAACTCATTATAGCAAACTGGTGTACCTTTATCATAGGCTGTATAATTTCTTTTGGTCCGCATGCATAGCCAAGTCTCCAACCCGTCATAGCAAATGTTTTGGAAAAGCCGTTTATTAAGATAGTGCGTTCCTTCATGCCTTCAATTTCAATAATAGATGTATGACCTTCCGGTGTATAATTAAGCTCGGAATAAATTTCGTCAGAAATTATTATGATATTAGTTCCTCTTATAACCTCGGCAATGGCTTCTAAGTCTTTCTTTGACATGACAGCACCGGTAGGATTGTTTGGATAAGGTAAAATCAGAGCCTTGGTTTTAGGTGTAATAGCGCTTTCAAGCTGCTGCTTTGTAAGGCGGAAATTATCCTCTTCTTTCGTGACAATGGGCACAGGTACTCCTCCTGCCAGAGCAGTTAAGGGCTTATAGCATACAAAGCTTGGTTCCGGAATAAGTACCTCATCCCCGGGCACAACTACGGTACGAAGTGCCGCATCTATTGCTTCGCTGCCGCCTACTGTAACAAAGACATCCTCTGAATCATATGAAAGGTTATACTTTCTGTTTAAATATACGGTTATTTCTTCTCTCAGCTCTTTGATTCCCGCATTGGCGGTATAATGAGTATACCCTAACTCCAGAGAGCGGATACCGGCATTTTTGATAGACTGAGGGGTATTAAAGTCAGGCTCTCCAACTCCTAAGGATACCACGTCTTCCATTTCATTTACTACATTAAATAGTTTTCTTATGCCTGATGGAGGTATAGCAGTTACAACAGGAGATAAAATTTTTTCATAATCCATTATAATTTCCTCCTGTTAAACCATAAGCTCACGAGTGTCACCCTTGATGTTTTCAAAGATTACGCCCTCACGCTTATAGGTCTTTAGCATAAAGTGAGTTGAAGTGGATAAAATCGAATCCATCTGTGCCAAATGCTCCGAAACAAACAAAGCAACTTCTTTTATATTTCTGCCTTCAACAAATACTGCCAGGTCATATGCACCGCTCATAAGGTAAAGGTTACGTACCTGCTCATAGCAGTATATGCGGGAGGCTATTGAGTCAAAGCCTTCTCCGGCACTTGGTGTAACTTTTAATTCGATAAGAGCACATACTAAATCGTCTTCAATTTTTTCACGGTTAACTAAAGGTTTGTATCCAAGAATAATTTTATCGTTTTCCATTTTATTAATGGCGGCTTTTACATCTTCAGTGCTTCTACCTAACATAATAGCAATTTGTTCAGGAGTTGTGCGGGCATCCTTATCAAGGATATCAAGTATTTCGTTCATCAATGCCTCCGTTCCGCTGTTTTTTTGGTTTTGGAAAAACAGCAATGGTTTGCTTAGAAAATTTTATTGTATTATATACCAAAATCAGAAAAAAATCAACTAATATTTTTAAAAAGTGAAAAGAAAAGGCTCCGCTATCAATAGGGAGCCTTTAGTAAGCTATTCAGAAGGAAAACCGTCGGGGTTTTTAGATTGCCAGTTCCAAGTATCTTTACACATGTCAAACAAGGATTTGGAAGCTTTCCAACCAAGTACTTTCTCTGCCTTTGTAGGGTCAGCATAACATGTTGCTATATCGCCGGGACGCCTTGGTGCAAAAACATACGGTACATCTACGCTGTTTGCCTCCTTAAAGGCGTTAACTATGTCAAGAACGCTATAGCCTGTGCCAGTGCCAAGGTTAACTATTTCTACGCCGTTATTTTTTGCAGAATAATTAATAGCTGCAACGTGGCCCTTTGCAAGATCTACAACGTGTATGTAATCTCTTACTCCGGTTCCGTCTTTGGTGGGGTAGTCGTTTCCGAATATATTTAATTTATCACGCTTGCCTACTGCTACCTGTGCTATGTAAGGCATTAAATTGTTTGGGATCCCACTGGGATCTTCCCCTATGAGGCCGCTTTCATGAGCTCCGATAGGATTGAAGTAACGAAGAAGAACAACAGAAAGTTCTTTCCGGGAAGCCCAGGCATCCTTAAGTATTTGTTCTATCATTAACTTAGTCCAGCCATAAGGATTGGTGCATCCGGTAGGCATATCCTCCGTTAAAGGCACTTTTTCGGGAACTCCGTATACTGTAGCTGATGAACTGAATACAAGATTCTTGACACCGTATTCTTCCATCACATCTATAAGTGTCAATGTCGTATTTATATTGTTTCTATAGTACATGGCAGGCTTAGCAACAGACTCGCCTACAGCCTTATATCCTGCAAAGTGTATTGCCGCATCAAACTTGTTTTCCTCAAATACCTTTTTTAAAGAGTCATAGCAAGCAACATCAACCTCATAAAAAGGTATTTTCACACCTGTAATTTTCTCAACTCTTTTCACACATTCGTATTTGCTGTTAGAAAGGTTGTCGGCAATAACAACGCTGTGACCGGCGCTTATAAGCTCAATTGCCGTATGACTTCCAATATAGCCAGCTCCTCCTGTTAAAAGAATATTCATATTACTACCTCTTTATTTTAAAATTATTTTAATAAAAGTCTTTTTCCCTTTTTTTGCAATAATATATCCCTCGGCAAAATCATTTTTAGTAAGTTCTTTGGTAAAATCAGTTATCTTTTCATCATTAACAGTAAGACCGCCTTGCCCGATAAGCCTTCTGCATTCACTCTTAGATGGAACAAAGCCGGATTTAACCATAATATCCATAACATTACCAAGGTCAGATGCTTCAATTTCCGCTGTTGGCATATCTTCTGAAAGTCCTCCGGAAAAAACCTTTCTGGCTGCAGCTTGTGCCTTATCTGCCTCTTCTTTACCATGAACAAGGGAAGTTACCTCGTATGCAAGAATTTCTTTTGCTTCATTAAGCTTAGAACCTTCCCAAGTTTCCATTTCCCTGACTTTATCCATATCAACAAAGGTTACCATCTTTATCATACGTATAACGTCAGCATCTGCTACATTCCGCCAGTATTGATAAAAATCAAAGGGTGAAACTTTTTCCGGATCAAGCCATAATGCTCCACCTACTGTTTTGCCCATTTTTTTACCCTCACTGTTTAAAAGAAGGGTAAATGTCATACCATATACCTGCTGACTTTTTACACGGCGCACAAGATCAATGCCGCCCAAAATATTATTCCATTGGTCATCTCCGCCAAGCTCAATTTTACAGTTATACTTTTCAAAAAGCTCCAGAAAGTCATAGCTTTGCATTAACATGTAGTTAAATTCGATAAAAGATAAGCCTTTTTCCAGCCTTGATTTGAAGCACTCTGCGGTAAGCATTTTGTTAACTGAAAAATAAACGCCTATATCTCTTAAAAATTCTATGTAATTAAGATTCCTAAGCCAGTCAGCGTTATTTACCATTATAGCTTTACCGTCAGAAAAATCTATTATTTTAGAAAGCTGTTTTTTAAAACATTCACTGTTATGGTTGATATCTTCAACTGTAAGCATTTTTCTCATATCGGTTCTGCCCGAAGGGTCGCCTACCATGGCGGTACCGCCGCCAACTAAAGCGATAGGAGTATGGCCTGCCATTTGCATATGCTTCATTACCACCATTTGAAGAAAATGGCCGACATGAAGGCTGTCTGCAGTAGGATCAAACCCAATATAGAAATTAACCTTTTCTTTTCCTAAAAGCTCACGGATTTCGTCCTCGTGTGTGGTTTGTGCAACAAGACCGCGTTCCTTTAAAATATCATAAACATTTTCCATGTTTAACATTCCTTCCTTGCCTGTAATATAAAATATATTATAACATATTTTTACTATATTGCAAGTTTTTTAATATAATAGCCCTGTCCGCTAACCCAGTTGCAAGCGGGCCATTAAGATTTTTTCTGCCCGGTAAGGCAGGCTCTGCCAATACTTTGTGTATTGGCGGGTTCTTACCTAAGACGCGGCGAGAAAAACACCAATTATGCATAGCGGATTTCTCGCAGATTTTTATCTTGCGCTGCACAAGCAAGGTTTTCTATCTTATGAAGCAAGGATAGAAAACCTGCTAAGCAAGATAAAAAATCTTGCTTTTCTCGCAGATTTTTGTCTTGCGTTGCACAAGCAAGGTTTTCTATCTTGTGAAGCAAGGATAGAAAACCTGCTAAGCAAGATAAAAAATCTTGCTTGGGACAGGGCCAATAGAAAAACCCATGTGGGTTTTTCACATGGGTTTTACTTATTTTGTACTTGTAGTTTTATTTGTAGTTGTCTTATTGCCAGTTAAAGCGTCATCAACTGCATCCACTGCTTTATTTGCAGCACCCGAAGCACCATTTACTACATCTTTAGTTCCTTGCGCCACGTCGTTAACAGCATTGTTTGTTTTTGATGTAGTTCCTGTGGTGGTTCCTGTGTTAGTACCGGTACCGCTACCAGTAGTTCCTGTGGTAGTACCGGTAGTACCAGTAGTAGTGCCGGAAGGAGTTGTAGTAGTTCTACCTGTGCAGGCTGCTACTGTAAATACAAGTGCCAATAAGCAAAATATTGCGAGTAATTTTTTCATAATACTTTACCTCCAAATATTTATTGGTTTAATACTGCGCAAACCTATTATAGCGTTTTTTATAAAATTTATACATTATTTGTTGACTTAAAGATTCCTATTGGGTATAATCTTAAGAAGAGGTGTAGATATGTTTGAAAAATTAGCATTTATAGAAGGACGCTATGAAGAACTTACAAAAAGTATCAGCGATGCTGATATTATAGCTGATCAGGAAAAATGGCGTAAATTATGCAAAGAGCATTCCGATATAACTCCCATAGTTGAGAAATATAGGGAATACAAGAAATATAAGGAAATGATTAATGAATCTCTTTTGATTTTGGAAGATTCGGAATCTAAAGATTTGCATGAGCTTGCACAAGCTGATTTGGATGAAGCCAGAAATAAAGTTACCGCCTGTGAAGACGATCTAAAAATTCTTTTACTTCCAAAGGATCCCAATGATGACAAAAACGTTATTATGGAAATTCGTGGAGGAGCAGGAGGAGATGAAGCAGCTCTTTTTGCTGCGGACCTTTTTAGAATGTATTCTATGTATGCTGAAACAAAGCGTTGGAAAATTGAAATACTAAATTTAAATGAAACGGGAATAGGCGGAATAAAAGAAATTTCATTTTCTATTGAAGGGCAGGGAGCTTTTAGCCGCCTTAAGTATGAAAGTGGAGTTCACAGAGTTCAGAGAGTTCCTGATACTGAATCGCAGGGAAGGATACATACTTCTACAGTTACTGTTGCGGTATTGCCTGAGGTTGAGGAAGTTGAGGTAGAGATTAATCCCAATGACCTTCGTATTGATGTTTTTAGAGCCGGAGGTCCCGGAGGTCAGTGCGTAAATACAACCGACAGCGCAGTAAGAATAACACATTTGCCAACAGGACTCGTTGTAAGCTGTCAGGATGAAAAAAGCCAGCATAAAAATAAAGATAAAGGTATGAAAATCCTGCGTTCCAGATTGTATGATCTGATGCAGGGACAGCAGCACGATAAAGTTGCATCAGAGAGGAAAAGCCAGGTGGGAACAGGAGATAGAAGTGAGAGAATCAGAACCTATAACTTCCCCCAGGGAAGAGTGTCCGATCATAGAATCGGACTTACTACTCACAGGCTTGAGGCTATCTTAAACGGTGATTTGGACGAGGTTATTGATGCACTTATAACATATTATCAGAGCGAGAAATTAAAAAACAGCGAAGCGTAATTTTATAAGAAATTTGAAGTAAAAGCACGGGAATTTAAAATTCCCGTGCTTTTTTGTATTTTTCATATTTTTTGTGTCGACAATATCCTTTAAAGCGACAAAAGCTGTCAAAGCATTTTAGGAAAACATATGGTATAGTTTAAATGAATAAGTTTTGGAGGAACAAAAGATGAAAGAAAGTTACACTGTTATAAATAAAACGCTTATTGCGTCTTTATCAGGTGAGCTTGATCAGCATAGTGCAGTACAGGTCCGCGCGGAACTGGACAGGCGTATCAAGGAAGGATGCAATAATCTTGTTTTTGACTTTAAAAGGCTTGAATTTATGGATAGTTCGGGAATAGGGGTAATAATAGGCAGATATAAGCTTGTTATGGCGCTGGGTGGAGCAATTTGTATTGCTTGTCCAAAACCACAGGTTGAAAGAATAATACACCTTGCTACAATAGACAGGCTTATTCCGATATACAAAAGCGTAGATGATGCGCTGAAGTCAATGAGAGGTGACAGAGTTGGATAATTTTATGAGACTTGAGCTTTTGAGTAAGACGGCAAATGAAGGATTTGCCAGAGTGGCGGTGGCGGCCTTTGTTTCACAGTTAGACCCCACCTTAGAGCAGCTGGCAGAAATAAAGACAGCCGTTTCCGAGGCTGTAACAAATGCTATTGTTCACGGTTACGAAAATATGATGGGGTATGTAACTGTCACGGCTCAGTGGACAGGCCGTCTGGTGACAGTTACAGTTGAAGATAAAGGAAAAGGCATTCCGGACGTGGAAATGGCCAGAACCCCTCTTTTTACAACTAGACCTGAACTTGAACGAAGCGGTATGGGCTTTACTGTAATGGAGAACTTCATGGATAGTGTTGAGGTTTATTCAAAGGAACATCAAGGCACCAGGGTTGTGATGATTAAACAGCTATGACCGATAAATTTGACAACGAAAGGCTCCTTTCTCTTGCAAAAGAAGGCAACGAAAAGGCCAGGGAGCAGGTAATAACAGAAAATATGGGTCTTGTAAAAAGCATTGCAAAGCGCTTTATAGGCCGTGGCACTGATATGGATGACTTATGTCAGATCGGATGTATTGGACTTATTAAAGCAGCAGATCGTTTTGATAGTACATATGAAGTAAAGTTTTCAACATATGCTGTTCCTGTTATTATGGGGGAAATCAGAAAATATCTCAGGGATGACGGCCCGGTTAAGGTAAGCCGAAGTACTAAGGAGCTTTCAACAAGAGCTGCTGTGGAAAAGGCAAGGCTGGAAGCTGAACTGGGCCGTTCTCCCACAATCAGTGAGCTTAAGGATTCACTGGATGTTGATATGGATAAATTATTATTAGCTTTGGAGTCTGCACAGAATATGCAGTCTTTATATGAGCCGGCATGGCAGGACAGTGAAGAATATCTTCTTGATAAAATAGTTTTGGGTCAAGATGATCAAGATTCAGTTACAGACAAAATTGCACTTAAAAATGCTATAGGAGATTTAGATAAAAAGGAACAGGTTGTAGCTGTGATGAGATATTACCGCGGAAAAACGCAGACGCAGGTTGCGGAAATGCTTGGAGTATCGCAGGTTCAGGTATCGAGAATTGAAAAGAGGATCAAGGAAAAGATAAGAAAAGCAATGACTTGAAAAAAGAAGCATAAAATGATACAATAAAGCTCTGCGAAATTCTTTCGCAGAGCTTTATTGTGGAGTGATTTTATGAAATATTCTAATGTTACAGAAGGAATATTTATCGATAGGCCTAACCGGTTTATTGCCCATGTTCAAATTGGCGGCAAAACCGAAGTCTGTCATGTGAAAAATACAGGCAGGTGTAAAGAACTGCTTGTTGAAGGGGCAAGAGTCATACTTCAAAAGTCTGATAATATAAAAAGAAAGACGGCGTATGATTTGGTTTCTGTTTATAAGAACGAACGACTCATAAACATAGACAGCTATGCACCAAACATGGCTTTTTTTGAATATTTAAAGTCCCCTCATGCAGCATTGGGAAATATCAAACCAAAGGATATCATAAGAATCAAGCCGGAAAGCAAGTTTGGAAATTCCCGGTTTGATTTTTATATGCAAACTAAAAAGGGAGAAATTTATATAGAAGTTAAGGGCGTAACACTGGAAAAAGATAATATCACAATGTTTCCTGATGCTCCTACGGAGCGGGGAACAAAACATGCGCTTGAACTGATAGAAGGCGTTCACTCCGGTTATAAGGCCTTTTTAGTGTTTGTCATTCAAATGAAGGGTGTGAAATACTTTACGCCTTATAAGGAGATGGATCAAGCATTTTGCCGGGC
>JAUZPY010000043.1 GCA_030705805.1 Bacillota bacterium
AGCAGTGGCAATACTTTAAAAACAACTAATGTGAATATAATCTGCTATTAAGGATATGGTCTTAAAGACTTATTAAAAAAACGCCCAAAAACAAAAGACCCCCAAAAGCAGAAGACCCCCAAAAGCAGAAGACCCCGCAAAAACTTTCAAAATAAGTTTTGCGGGGTCTTCTGTTTTTCTATGGTTTGCTTTCCTATAAAACTATAGAAAAGGTTCCTACTGCCCTATAGAAGGCTTTTAATCCATATAGGAGTTTTCTTATTAACCAAAAGTTTTTAATTCATAAGGAATACTCAACTATCCTATGGATTTTTCCAATGCTGACATAGCGCCGCCTAGCGCTGACCAATCCCCTGTTTCCATGGCTTTTTTTACTTCTTTGTATCGCTCCCTAATTGTATTAATATCATATTCATTAGTGCCGGTAATTCCGGTTGTAGCCCCTTGCATTTTAGCTAAGTCCTGATTATTGCCGCCAAGCAATAAAACAAGAGCCTCATTAAGCGTTTTTGCCATTACAACTTTATCGCTGGTTGCAGCAATAATTCGTTTAACTTGAGGAATAGATGTACCATTTCCACTTGTAATATACAAAGGCTCTACATACAGTATTGACTTTTCAATGGGGATTACTAAAAGGTTTCCCTTCATAACATTACTGTCCCCTTGATCCCAAAGAGATATTTCTTTTGAAATTTCAGGATCTGAAGAAATCATATTTTCTACCTGTAGCGTACCATATACAGGCGACCCCTCAGGGAACTTATATGCAACCATCTGCCCAAAAGTTTTATAGTTTGATGATGCGCCTACCCATGCTATCAAATTTTGTTTTGCACTTGGAATGAAAGGAAGCATCAAAACCATATCGTCATCTTGGCCTACAATTCTCATGATATTGTAGTAAGGCTCAACATCACGCTCAGATGAATTATTGTATTTTTCTCTAGCAGTTACCCAAAGGTCTGACTTGCTGTAAAAAGTGTCCGGCTCATTTACATGATAGCTTGAATACGCCTTCATTTGAAGCTTAAATAAAAATTCCGGATATCTTATATGCGAAGCAATATCTGAAGGCAAATCTTCATTCTTAAATAGATTTTTATATATTTTGCTGTAAGCCATTATTAATGGATCGTTTTTATCGGTAATATAAAATTCTGTAGTGCCGTCATATGCATCAACAATTACTTTAACACTGTTTCTTATATAGTTTACATTTCCATAATAAGGCTGTGAATATGGGTAGCGGTCAGTAATTGTATATGCGTCAATTACCCATTTCATCCTGCCGTCTTCTGTAACAACTATATACGGATCGCTGTCATACATAAGGTACGGTGCAATTTTTGAAGCTCTCTCTATAACGTTACGGTTAACCAATACTTTGCTGTCAGAGTTAATATAGCCCGAGAACAGCATCATAATGTCCCCTTTGCTCAAGCAGTAAAAGAGCCTGTTAAACGGAGAAAGTCTTACTCCGCCTTTGCCTTTATATTCTGTTTCTACACTTTGGCCCTCTTTCATATAGTCAAGTTCATTGTACGATGTTCCAACTATTACATAATCATTTGTCAGCTCACCATAGTAAACCTGAGGCACATTAATCTTAGGTGCGCCTTGAGAGGTATTGAGGGGGACATCCTTTACAATGTATTCCGGCTGCCCTTCAGGCGTAACTGTATTGATAGTGCTCATAACAGCGCCATAACCATGGGTGTATCTTAATCTAAGGTTAATATAGTTTTTACTGGATTCATCAAGCTTTGATTGATCCATTTCCCTCACAGCAATGCTTACACCCCTTGTCTTTCCGTTTATTGTGTAAGGCAGAATATCCATATCTTTAAAGGTATAATATCCTCTGGCAGCCTGCAGCGCATTTGCAACTGTAAGATTTGCATCATTGTCCGTAATACGTATATTTTCTATAGTGCCGGTATCATTTTTTATATCATTTAAGGTCAGATTATAATTTACATCATATGTTCTCTCTTCAATATTTGATATACCGTAAGCCTTTTTGGTATATTCAATATTATTTGAAATATACGGTGCTTCTGCCGTTACCTCTCTGGGCGCAACGTACAAATTTTGCACAGCTGAAGTTAAAATCGCAAATATAATAAATAGTGCCGGAGCTATCGCTACAGTTATAATGAATAGCTTTTTTCTTCTCTTAATAAGAAATACGATAGCAAGCACAGAACACGCAACCAATATGACCGGCTCTACCAAATAAAATATCTTCCAAAATAATATATCCGTGAAACCGGCACCCTTTAAATCAGCGCTAAAATAGCCTAATGGAAGCTCAAAGCCCTTAATTAAAATGTTTGCCGCTCTTACCGATACAGCTAAAATCAAATTTACAACAGCATGGGTAATAGCGTTAATTGGCAAAAACAGATCGTTTATTCTGTCCTTCGATAAGAACAGCACATAAATAAGTGCTGTATATAATGTGGATACAACGGTAGCGGTACCCAAAATTTGAACCATCATCTTATAAAATGGCATGGAAAATACAAAAAATGATATGTCTTTTCCATAAATGGGATCCTTGGCCCCAAAATTTACCGAATTAAAATATAAAAGCAACTTTTCATAGTTCAGGCTTCCAATGGCAAAGGCACATAATAATGCTACAACAACGGTGGCTATAGCAATTATAGTTTTATATTGATTTAATTCATCATGGTTTAACTTTCTAAAAACGCCCTTTGCAATACCTAAATTTATCAGTAAGAACAAGTAACAAACGATGAAAACTCCAATATAAATGCTGACTTTAGCAATAAGGTTTGTAAAGTATACCGATAAATATCCTATTTCAGAATATTCTACAATATTCCCGTAAATATTTGAAAATATGATAAGAGCAATTATTAATATTCCCGCCAAAAATAATATTTTTTTTCTCATTTATACTCCTCCAGTTAAAATAAGGGGCTGCTTTGCAGCCCCCTTTAGCTTTATTCCAGCAGGGCTTTTGCAAATGCTTCAGGATCAAATTCCTGTAAATCTTCAATTCCCTCGCCTACACCAATAAATTTTACCGGTATGTTAAGCTTCTTCTTTATATTTATTACTATTCCGCCTTTTGCTGTACCGTCTAACTTAGTTAGGACAATTCCGGTAATGTCAGCAGTTTCTTTAAACATTTCAGCTTGATTAACTGCATTTTGACCTGTTGTTGCGTCCAGAGCCAGAAGTACCTCCAAAGAAGACTCCGGAAGCTCCCTTTTTATGACTCTGTATATTTTCTCCAATTCTTGCATAAGGTTCTTTTTATTATGCAATCTTCCTGCCGTATCGCAGATTAAAACATCTGCGTTTCTGCTTTTTGCAGCGGCGCAAGCATCAAATACAACAGCTGCCGGATCAGAACCTTCCTCATGGCGAATCATCGTGACATTGTTCCTATCAGCCCAAATTGCGAGCTGATCGATAGCAGCGGCCCTAAAAGTGTCAGCTGCTGCAAGAATTACTTTTTTGCCTTTTGACTGCAATAGTGCTGTCATTTTTCCTATAGAAGTAGTCTTGCCCACCCCGTTTACTCCTATAACCATAATTACAGCAGGCTTGCCGGAAAGATTTAAACTGCAGTCACCAGAAAGGGCTTCACTGATTATATTATAAAGTTCCTTTTTTGCTTCTTCAGGCTCACTTATTCGCTTAGTTTTTACGTTCTCTCTAAGCTCATTTGTTAGGGCAATGGCTGTTTCTGCTCCCAAGTCGGCAAAAATCAATGCTTCTTCAAGTTCCTCATAAAGGTCTTCTCCGATATTATTAAAAGCAACAAAGACACTGTCAACGGCCCCTTTTATTGATTCTCTGGTCTTACCTAGGCCCTGTTTTAATTTGTCAAATAGTCCCAAACTTATTCCTCCGATTCTTACTGTGAAGCTTCTTTTAAATTAAGACTAAGCAATTTAGAAACACCCTTTTCCTGCATAGTTACGCCATAAAGCGCATCGGCTGTTTCCATGGTTCCCCTTCTATGTGTAATAACCAAAAATTGAGTATCATTATAATTGCGAAGGAATGAAGCAAAACGTGCAACATTCCCCTCGTCAAGAGCCGCTTCAATTTCGTCTAAAACACAGAAAGGTGCAGGTCTGACAGCTAAAAGTGCAAAAAACAGTGCTATAGCTGCTATCGCCTTTTCGCCGCCGGATAAAAGCATAATGTTTTGCAGCTTCTTGCCCGGAGGCTGGATTTCAATTTCAATACCGCTTTCAAGAACGTCAGTTGGATCAGTCAGCAAAATGTTTGCTGAACCTCCTCCTGTTAAAGAAACATATGTATCTCTGAAGCTTTCGGTAATTTTAATAAATTGCTCTGAAAACTGAGTGCACATTATTTTTTGCATGTCTTTTATTATTTGTTCCAGATTGCCTTTTGCATCTCTTAAGTCATCTCTCTGACCTGATAAGAATCCATAACGCTCCGATACATTCTTATAATCCTCAATTGCCGCAACATTAATCGTACCCAGTTCCTTAATGTCTCTTTTTAGCTTACTTATTAATGCTGCAGATGAGGCTTTGCTGCCGTTTGCATCACGTTCCTTAGCTGCCTCAGAATAGGTTAACTCATATTCTTCCCAAAGCTTTTCTATATCAGATTCAACTTCTTGCTCTAAAGCCTCAATCTTGCCTTGCAGCTTTGTCAAGTCCTGTGCAAGAGCAATGGTCTTTTCTCTTAAACTCTTGTTTTCTTCCCTAAGCTTAGATGTGTTTTCATCCTTCTTTAAGAATTCATCCTTTTTAGCTTCTATCTCTTTGCCTTTTTGTTCATACAATGAGTTTAAGTTATTTATCGTCATATTAACTAAAGATATTTCCTGCTCTTTTCTCTTAATATCTTCATTCAGCCTTTTTATTTCTTCTCTCTTTAATTCTATAAGCTGCAGCCTTGATTCTCTTCCAACCTGAGCTGCTTCAAGCCTTGAAAAATACATTTCCAAATCCTTAGAAGCATTGTTGACTTCTATGGTTTTATCTACTCTTGCCTGAGTCATATTCTCAAGTTCAATCCTTGATGCTTTAAGCTGCTGTGTTATAGCCGAAAGATTATCCCGTTCTTTTTCAAGTTCTGCTTTCGATTCCTCAATAGATACATTTAAGTCCTCTTTTGCCTTGTCCCTGTTTTCAAATGCAAACTTAAGCTCGTCCTTCTCTTTTTCCATTTCAAAGAGGCGCTGCATTTTGTTTTCTAAGAGCCTTAAATTAATTTCAATATCGCTGGAAACTTCAGTATACGCTTCTGCGTTTTCTTCAAT
Organism: Bacillota bacterium; assembly: GCA_030705805.1. GTDB lineage: Bacteria > Bacillota > Clostridia > CAKSNL01 > HGM11501 > JAUZPY01. Next base: position 5,288 of record JAUZPY010000043.1, read on the forward strand.
AGACTTTGTAAGTAGGGCTGCTTCTTTTCGAATCTTTTCTATAGCCTTATCATTTTCGTCTATTTCGGATTCAATTTTAGCTACTTTATCTTCCCAGTCTGAGGTGGTTTTTTTAAGGCTTTCGATTTCTTTCTTTCTGGAAAGCAAGCCTCTTACTTTACTTAAGCTGCCCCCTGTTACAGCACCGCCTGAATTTATAAATTCACCCGATAAGGTAACTATTCTTACCCGGCCATTTTCCTTCCGGAACATATTTATTGCGTTTTCAAAGCTGTCACAAAGAGCCACGTTTCCTAAAAGGTTAAGGACAGCTGGTCTTATATCGCTTTCACAGTTAACAAAATCAGAAACAGGGCCAAGATAGCCATCATGCTTCATAGGTTCCATGCTGCGTTCTTTTATTATGTTTAAAGGAAGGAAGGTTGCTCTGCCCTTACCTCTTGACTTTAAGTAATCAATTGCTGCATTTGAATCTTTATCGGTATCGGTTACTATGTTCTGCATTGAGCCGCCGAGTGCAGCTTCAATTGCCTGAACATATTTATCTTGGACCTTTATAAGTTCTGAAAGAGCACCTTTTATTCCCCTTAAATTCTTGTTCTCCAAAATGCTTTTAACAGCGCCTGAGTAGCCGTCCATATCCTTTTCCAGTTCTTCTAAAAAGTTAAGTCTTGCGGCATTCTCGTTTAAAATTCCTGTGTCTTTATTATATCTATTCTTTAAAATACCGTCAGTTTCATTAAGCTTATTATACTTGTCTGACAGTTCTGTCTTTTTATTATTAAACTGCTGTCTAAGCGTTTCAAGATGCTTCTTTTTTTCCTCTTTTTCGGAAATTTCCTGTTTTTGCTTCTCAACTTCAAGATTAAATGCTTTTATATCTTCAGCAATGGAGGAAAGTCTTTTCCCATGCTCTTCTTCGATAATATCAAAGGATTCAAGTCTGCTTACTTTACCTTCTTTTTTAACCGTAAGAAGCTCAATGGCTGCAGACTTCTGCGCTACCAATGACGAAAGGCTGTCAACTTTCTCCTTAACAGGAGCAATATCCAGTAAATCAAACTCCGCTTTTAAATTAGATTTAATTTTTTCAGCTTTAAAAACCAATTCCTTCGCAGTTTCAATAGATTCAGCCTGGTTTTGGCCTGATAAAGCCTCTATTTCATCCTCGATACGCTTTACATTACCAAGTATATTTTCGATAGAGCTTTTTTTAATCAGAATTTCACTTTGAGCCTGAGAAGCCTTTAGCTGTATTCCGTTTGCTTCCTGCTTAATTGCTTCTATGCTGTTGTCAAAAAGCTTTTTTGCCTCATAATATGCTTCTATTTCTTCTTCATTGGAGTCTTGGAAGGCCTTAGCTTCATTAAATTCAGCTTCAATATCATCATGGTTTTTTTGAAATTTCTCCAGCTGAGCTCTATTCTTATCAATAGAGTTTACAAAAGCTGTTACCTCAAGACCTTTAAGTTCCTTGGACAAAGTCAAAAACTTCTGGGCTTTTTCCGACTGTTCCTTTAACGGGTCAAGCTGAGACTGAAGCTCTAAAATTATATCGTTAACCCTCAAAAGGTTTTCATTTGTACGCTCTAATTTTCTGGTAGCCTCATTTTTCCTATATTTATATTTTGAAATTCCTGATGCTTCCTCAAAAATAGACCTTCTGTCCTCAGGGTTAGCATATAATATCTGGTCAATTTTGCCTTGACCGATAATACTGTACCCGTCACGGCCTAATCCGGTATCCATCATCAATTCATATATGTCCTTTAAGCGGCAGGGGGCTTTATTAATAAAATACTCACTCTCACCGCTTCTGTAAACACGTCTTGTAATGGCAACTTCAGAAAAATCAACAGGCAGTAATTCTCGAGAGTTATCAAGTGTTAAAGTAACCTCTGCAAAGCCTGAAGGTTTCCTTGTGGAAGTCCCTGAAAATATTACATCTTCCATTTTGCTTCCGCGAAGGGATTTTACACTTTGCTCCCCCAAAACCCATCTTATTGCGTCGGAAATATTGCTCTTTCCGCTTCCGTTAGGGCCTACTATAGCGCAAACGGAACCGTCAAGCTCAATTGTAATTTTATCTGCAAAAGACTTAAAGCCCTGCAGAGTTATGTTTTTTAGTATCATTAGTTTTCATCCTTATCGGGATAGAATTGGTTTATTCTGTGGGTTCAGGTTCACCGGAAGGCACATCATTATCCTTCTTTGTTTCTTCGGGAATCTTTTCTCCATTAAATACAGCTAAAAATTCATCTCCGTCAAGTTTTTCCTTCTCGATCAGTGCCTTTGCAACAGCCTCTAATTTATCCATACTGTTTTGTACAATCTGCTTGCAGCGATCGTATGCTTCCTGAATTATGCGATTTACCTCTTCATCAATCTGGGAAGCTGTTGCATCAGAATAATCTCTTGTATGACCGTAATCCCTGCCGATAAATATTTCTTCATTGGAGCCAAAGGTTCTGGAACCTAATTTTTTGCTCATACCATATTTGGTGACCATTTTATTGGCAACTTCTGTTGCTCTTTGGATATCGTTTGATGCTCCTGTATTTATCTCACCAAATATAATCTCTTCTGCTACACGACCGGCCATAAGCATTACTATTTGCTCTTCCATTTCCTTTCTGGAAATGTAAGCTTTATCTGTGTCGGGAAGTGACATTGTAAAGCCGCCTGCTCTGCCTCTGGGAATAATGGAAACCTGATGGACTTTGTCCTGTGTTTCCAGCTGAGCTGTTACTATAGCATGGCCTGCTTCATGATAAGCGGTCTGCTTCTTGTCTTTTTCCCTGACTTCTTTAGATTTCTTTTCGGGGCCCATAACAACCTTCAGCATTGCCTCATCTAAATTTTCAGGGGTAATTTCTTTTAAATTTTTCCTTGCGGCTAAGAGTGCAGCTTCATTAAGAAGGTTTTCAAGGTCAGCACCCGTAAATCCATATGTGGTTTTAGCAACAACCGATAAATCAACAGTCTGCGAAAGTGGCTTATTTTTTGCGTGTACCTTTAAAATAGCCTCTCTTGCTTTCTGGTCAGGGTATCCTACATAAACCTGCCTGTCAAATCTTCCGGGTCTCATAAGCGCCGGGTCTAATATATCTGATCTGTTCGTGGCAGCTAATACAATAATTCCTTCGTTAATTCCAAAGCCGTCCATCTCAACAAGCAGCTGGTTAAGAGTTTGCTCTCTTTCATCGTGGCCGCCGCCTAAGCCTGCACCTCTGTGCCTGCCCACCGCGTCAATTTCATCTATAAATATAATGGATGGCTGATTCTTTTTAGCCTGTTCAAATAAATCTCTTACTCTTGATGCACCGACACCAACGAACATTTCAACAAAGTCTGATCCGCTTATGCTGAAAAACGGCGCACTTGCTTCGCCGGCAACAGCCTTTGCCAGAAGAGTTTTACCTGTTCCTGGAGGGCCTACTAAAAGTACACCCTTAGGTATTCTGGCTCCGAGAGAAGTATATTTTTTAGGGTTCTTTAAAAACTCTACTATCTCAGTCAATTCCTCTTTTTCTTCTTCAACACCGGCAACATCTGCAAAAGTTACTTTCTTGGAGTCCGGAGAAACCGTCTTTGTCTTAATCTTGCCGAAGTTCATAGCACCGCCGCCGCCTTGAGTATTCTTCATTATTGCAATCCACACAACGGCAATAATTATGATAAAGAAAAATGGCGACAGCAAAGAAATCCATGCCATAAGCGAAGACTCCGCAGGATAAGTTACTGTAAGTTTTCCTGCCGATACCTGCGCGTCCATTTCATGCCCGGTCTGCTCATACAAAAGTTCTTTGCTCGGAATTGTATATACAACTACTTTATTCTTACCGTTATCAAGCTTTTGAGAATAAGTAGCCTCAGCCTGCGTATCTGTTATAGCAAGCTTTACTATTTTTTGACTTTGGATATCCTTAATTAAATCTGAATATACTATTTCCTCTTTTACAGTCTGATTGGATAAGAACATCCACATAAGACTTGTGACAAACAGGATAAGTACAATAAATCCTAGCCCTTTTGAACCTTTTTTCAATGGAATACCCCCTTTTTGCTAGTTCCTAGTATATATTTCTGGCTTTAGAACACCTACGAAAGGAAGGTTTCTGTACTTTTCAGCAAAGTCCAGTCCATAACCGACAACAAATTCGTCCGGAATTTCAAAGCCGTAATAGTCAATATCAATGTCTACCTTGCGGCGAGATGGTTTGCTTAATAAGGTGCAGATTTTTACACTCTCTGCCATTCTGTCCTTTAAAAGCTCCTTTAAGTACTTCATTGTATAACCACTGTCTATTATATCCTCCACGATAAGAACATTCTTACCGCTAAGCTTAATATCTATGTCTTTTTTGAGTGTTACAATGCCGGATGTTTCACTTTCCTTGCCATAGCTTGATACCGCCATAAATTCAAGATACATCGGCGTATTTATATGTTTTAAAAGGTCTGATGCAAAAACAACGCTTCCCTTTAAAATACCTATCATAACCAATTCTTTGCCTTTATAGTCCTCTGTAATTTTAGCTGCAAGTTCTCTAACCTTAGCATCTAACTCTTCTTCAGATATCAGTATCTTTTGTAAATCTCCTATCATCTATCCCGCCACCCATTTCTTTTATTTCAATACTAATTGCATTTTTAGTATTTTTGTCTGAAACATATTTCCTCGAACATCTGCCAAGTGCAAAAGCAACGCAGTCACCGGACATTATAACCGGATAATTGTTTCTTTCTTTAAAAGACAGTTTTTCATCTGCGTAAAGCCTTTTTAGTTTCTTAGTCCCATCCATTCCGACAACTTCTATAGTATCGCCCTCTTTTTTAGGCCTTGCATACAAAGGAAGTGTAAGCTTATCTTTGTCTATTCCTTTATTGCTTTCTCTTATTGTAATAATATAGCCTGCCTCGCAGAGCACATTTTCACCCATGAATAGTTTCACATTATAGTCAGCTTTTTCTAATTTCTTAGTAAAGATGATTTTTTTATATTCTCTTATTGCCTCAATTTTCCCCGGCAGTTCAATTCTTTTACCCGATTGCCTTATACAAAGCATATTAATATCTTTTATTTGCTTTGCACTGATGTCTATAGCGCCTGCTCTGTACGCACACTCTTCAACAATCCTGCTTTTTAACACATCAGGCAGCGTAGTAAACTTTTCTATATCTATTTCATCGGTTATTTTTCCGTATTTTGAATTAATTTCATCTTCTATATAACTTACGGTCCTATACAAATTTAGTGATAGCTTTGAAAAGGCATTTAAATACTCGGGGTTTATTTCCTGTAGTACCGGAAGAACTTTATGACGCAGTTTATTCCTGGTATAATCATCGGAAAGGTTTGTTTTATCCGTCACAAAGCCTTGACCTTCTGCCTTCAAATAATCTTCAATTTCTTTTCTATCAATATATAACAGCGGTCTTATTATGTTACGGTTTTGCTGCCTTATACCTGCGGCTCCCTTTACAGAGCAGCCCCGAGCCATTCGCATCAGCATGGTTTCAGCCAAATCATTTTTATTGTGAGCCGTGGCAATTTTTGCGCTGCCAAGCTCCTTTGAAACTTCATCAAAGAATTTATACCGTTCTATCCGCCCTGTTTCTTCAAGTCCTCTTCCGTTTGCAAGGGCTTTTATATCAACTTTTTTTACAAATAGTTTTATATTTAATTTTTCACAAAGGTCTTTGCAGAACTGTTCATCTTTGTCAGCATCAATGCCCCTTAGCATATGGTTTAAATGTGCCGCATAAATAGTTATTCCCAGTTCTTCGGAAAGCTTTTTAAGACAGATTAAAAGACAAACCGAATCCGCACCGCCTGAAAGAGCCGCAATAACATTCTCGCCGCTATATAGCATATGATTTCGTATTATCTCATCTCTAACCTTTAAGAGCAATTAAATCACCTTTAACCTTTGTATGCGTTTTCAAACCGTACATATTCACCTCTATACACCAGTTCTACCTTGCCTGTTTCTCCGTTTCTGTGCTTTGCAATGATACACTCTGCTATGTTATGCTTTTCTGATTCAGGATTGTAATATGCATCTCTGTACAAAAACATAACTACGTCAGCATCCTGCTCAATAGCACCGGATTCACGAAGATCCGAAAGCATAGGCCTTTTATCAGTTCTTGACTCAACAGCACGGCTGAGCTGTGAAAGTGCAATTACAGGCAAATGCATCTCTTTAGCAAGTATTTTTAAACTACGGGAAATTTCCGAAATTTCCTGTTGCCTGTTTTCGGACTTGCGGGAAGATTGCATAAGCTGTATATGGTCTATTACTATAAGTCCCAGTCCCTTTTCAGCTTGAGCAAGACGTCTGCATTTAGCCCTTATCTCACTTATTCCGATAGCCGGGGTATCATCGATATATATCGGAGCCGAAGAAAGTGTTCCGATAGCCTGAGCAAGCCTTGAGCAGTCCTGGGCATCAAGATCCCCTATCCTAAATTTATTATTCTGAACGAGAGCTTCACTGCAAATCATTCTGTTTACAATTTGCTCTTTACTCATTTCCAAGTTGAATATTGCAACAGGTGAGCCTGTTTTTATTGCTGCATTTTGAGCAATGTTTAAAGCAAAGGCTGTTTTACCCATTGCCGGACGAGCTGCAACCAAAATCAAATCAGACTTCTGAAGGCCTGCTAAAATGCTATCCAGTTCTGTAAAGCCTGTTGGAAGACCGGTAATTTTACCCCCTGCTTCACGGAGTTTTTCAATTGCTCCTATAGCATCAACTACTACATCCCTGACATGAGAAAATCCCATGCTTCCTCTATGTTCTGCTACTGAAAAAATTTTTTGCTCGGCTCTGTCTAACAGGATTTCCGTATCTTCCTCATTGGCGTAACCCATCTCTTCAATTTCCGATGCTGCTTCAATAAGATTTCTTACGCTTGAGTTATCTTTAACAATTTTAATATATTGCGAAATATTCTGAGTTGTAACTACTGACATGGCCAAATTAGAGATATACCCTACACCGCCCACAATATTGATTTTAGGACCCAAAGATTCCGTAACAGTTACAAAATCAACAGGTTTGCCTGTATCAAAAAGTACCTTAGCGGCATCAAAGATTATCCTGTGTGCTTCTGTATAAAAATCCTCCGCTCTAATAGAAGTAAATACCTCAGACAAAGCCTTGGAATTTGTAAGCATACAGCCAAGAACAGCCTGCTCAGCACTTAAATTATATGGTGCTTGCCTGCCTTCCATATCGGCCACCTCCTAAAACTAATCAAATTCCCTTAACGTTTACTTTAATTTTTGAACTTATCTCCGGATAAATTTTTACTTCAACTTCTGTTATTCCGGTATGCTTTATTCCTTCCGGAAGTACAATTTTTTTCTTATCTATAACAATATGGTGCTGCATTTTAAGCCCCTGCGCTACATCTGCCGCTGTAATAGAGCCGAAAAGCTTTCCGCTATCTCCGGCCTTTGCCGAAAGTTCAACGATTATTCCTTCAACTTTAGCGGCCATTTCTTTTGCATTAGCTACTTCTGTTTCTTTTTTAAATGTTTCCGATTCTTTCTGACCCTTTAAATCATTGAGTGCATTTTTAGTTGCCTCTATCGCAAGACCTCTGGGAAACAGGAAATTTCTTGCATATCCGTCAGATACGTTTATTAAATCGCCTTTTTTACCCTGAGTTTTAACGTCCTTCAAAAGTACTACCTTCATTTTTATCCACCCTTCTTCCAAATAATGAGCTTAATATACCGACAATTGCATAGCCTATATAGCTTAAAATTAAGCAAAGAACAATTAGTATAAACCACCTTAAAACGGCGGAATCAATTTTGGTCCTCATGAGCAGTCTCATTGTAGCAGACATACCTAGCAGAGCATAAATTACCGCAATTACTACAGTTGCGTTCATAAATATTATCTTTAAGGTTCCTCCTGTTGCAAACGCAAATAAAATCACAGCCAAAGATATAATAGTTTGAACCCTGCCTGCGCTTAGCTCGTGAAATCGTGTCCCTACAATTCTTATTGGCCCTCGCTCAATCATTTTTCTGGTTCCGACAAAAGTAAAAAACCCAAATGCGAGCGCCTGTACCATAAGCATTGCGGGAGTAAACATTTTAATTAATTCGTTTACGGCATCAGAATAATTTTCAATACCTTTCAGTCCTGTTGTCATTAAAGAGGCAACTTCAGAATTCATATCTATTATGTATTGAACAATTGTCATTGATTCTGAATTTGCTCCATAATAAAGCCGAATTAAATTTGCGATTAGCGCTGCAATGCTGCCATATACAACTATCTGGGAATAGCTTCTTTGCTTACGTAATCCGAATCCAACTGCCATACCCGGAAGTACAAAGCATAAGGCTGTCAGAAATCCGTATATCATATCGCTTGCTATCAGCGTAAATGTTGAAAAAGCAAGCACTGTAGAAACCAGCATTACAGGAGTTATACTCAAAAAACACATGGTAGCAAATACTACAGCTCCCAGCCAAAGCATTAAATCCGAAGGATAGACAGCTATTACAAGAAACATTATTGCCAAAGAAAAAATATACGAATATAGCGGTTTCTTCATTTGCTGTCCTCCTTTTTAATTATTTTTTCATATGTAAATAAAATTTTTGCATTGTATCGAGTTATTATATCATTTTTTCCATCTCTTGTCAAAGAAATTCAAACAAAATTCATGGAAAATTCATTTTAAAAGCGCACCTTAAAAAGGTGCGCTTCTTTGCAACAATTTATTTTTATTTTTAATTTTCCATGCCCTTTAATATACAGTTCAAATTAACATCATATAGTTCTGGCTTCTTTGCGGGTACAACCTTGGTAAGAGCCTTTTTAACAGTCTCAATATCAATTATCCCGGTATGCTTTATAAGGCTGCCCATAAGGATCATGTTTGCAAGCTTAGATTCGTTCATTTCATGCGCAAGCTGTGTTGCAGGCAATGCAACCCCCGTAACATCTGTTCTTGTTACTCCGGAAGCAATAAGGGATGAATCATATATGATAAAACCTCCGGGAGCAACCTTACCTTCAAATTTTTCAAGGGATGGCTGATTCATAGCAAAAAGTATCGTTGGCTTCGTAATAAGAGGAGAGCTTACCGGCTCATCGGATAATATAACATGACAGTTACAAGTGCCGCCTCTCATTTCCGGACCGTATGAAGGAAGCCATGAAAGTTCCTTGTCAGATACCATACCGCAATAAGCTAAAAGCTTGCCGGCGAAAAGAATGCCCTGACCTCCGAAACCTGCAAGTATTATTTCATGAGTTGCCATTACTTATCACCGTCCTTATCCTTATATACACCAAGAGGATAGTATGGAATCATATTTTCCTCTAACCACTTTAATGCCTCAACAGGAGAAAGACCCCAGTTGGTGGGACATGTGGATAACACTTCAATTATTGAAAAGCCCTTTTTATCTATTTGATTTTGAAATGCTTTCTTTATAGCTTTCTTTGTCTCGGTAATATTTTTAATATTGTTTACGGCACATCTTTCGGCCAAAGCAACTCCGTCTAAAGTTGAAAGCATCTCGCAGATTTTTAATGGATATCCTTGAGTTTGTACATCACGTCCGTAAGGAGATGTCTGAGTTACCTGTCCGGGCAGTGTTGTGGGAGCCATCTGGCCTCCTGTCATACCGTAGATAGCGTTATTGATGAAAATAACAGTAATATTTTCGCCTCTTGCTGCTGCGTGAACTGTTTCAGCGGTACCGATAGCAGCCAAGTCGCCGTCACCCTGGTAAGTAAATACAACATTGTCAGGATTTACTCTCTTTATTCCTGTAGCAACTGCCGGTGCTCTCCCATGGGCAGCTTCCTGCATATCGCATTCAAAATAATTATACGCAAATACCGCACAGCCAACCGGTGCAACGCCTACAGTCGTTCCTTCTATGCCGAGCTCATCAATTGTCTCAGCAACCAGGCGATGAACTATACCATGATTACATCCGGGGCAATAGTGCAGAGTAATATCCGTAAGTGAATGAGGTCTTTTAAATGTTGCCATTATCTTTCCCCTCCCATCATATTTTCAAGCTTTTCAAGAATTTCCTCGGGAGTAGGAATCATGCCGCCGGTACGTCCGTAAAACTCTACCGGAGCTTTTCCTGATACAGCCAGCTTAACATCCTCTATCATCTGACCCATGCTCATTTCTACAGTAAGAAAAGATTTTACCTTTTCAGAATATTTCTCAAAAGGCTTTTTATCAAAGGGCCATAAAGTGATGGGTCTTATGAGGCCAACCTTTAATCCTTTATCCCTTGCCCTCTTTATCGCAGTTTTGGAAACTCTGGCAATAGTGCCGTAAGCAGCAATAATAATGTCCGCATCTTCGCACATATACTCTTCGCTTCTGGCTTCGCTTTCAATAATTGTATCATACTTTTTATAGCGCTCAACTACCAGCTTTTCAAGCTCTTCAGGTGTAATATAGAGGGAATTAATTATATTGCGCTTTCTTTCAAGCTTAGTACCTGTGGTTGCCCAAGTTTTTTCTGCAAGTTCTTTGCTGCTTTTATAGCTGCCGAAAGAAACAGGCTCCATCATCTGACCTAACATACCGTCGCCCATAATCATAACAGGCATTCTGTAATAATCAGCCAAATCAAAAGCTTCTTTAACAAGGTTAACCATTTCCTGTACAGAACAAGGTGCCAGTACTATCATGTGATAGTCGCCGTGTCCTCCTCCTTTAGTTGCCTGGAAATAGTCACTTTGTGCAGGCTGGATTCCTCCTAAGCCCGGGCCGCCCCTTACAATATTACAAATAACACAAGGCAGGTCGCTTCCTGCAATGTAGGATATTCCTTCCGACTTTAAGCTTACTCCGGGGCTGGATGAGGAAGTCAATACCCTTGCACCTGCTCCTGCAGCTCCGTAAACCATGTTAATAGCAGCAACTTCGCTTTCTGCCTGCAAGAATGTGCCGCCGATTTTCGGCATTTGCTTTGCCATATATGCAGCAACTTCAGTCTGCGGTGTTATAGGATAGCCGAAGAAGAAACGGCAGCCTGCTTCAATTGCAGCCCTAGCCAAAGCCTCGTTACCTTTCATTAATACCTTTTCTTCCATTACGCTCACTCCTTTACCTCAATAGCACAGTCTGGACAAATCATCGCACAAAAGGCACAGCCTATGCACTTATCAATATCTGTCACTCCTGCCGGATTAAATCCCTTTTTGTTTAGCTTTTCTTTGTTTATTGCCACAATTTTTTTAGGGCAAACCGTTTCGCAAAGACCGCAGCCCTTACAAACTTCTTCATTAAAATAAGCCTTTGACATTATATACTCCTCCTTTAGAGTCGATTACCACTGTGCCATTTTAATATATTTATTCAGAGGGAACTCCCCTTCTTTTGCATACTCTCGCATAGCTGATGTAAAGATAAAGGGTAGGGAAAGTTCGCCGCATGCTTTCTTAACTAGCTCTTCTCCCCGCTCTATATGCTCCCTCGTTGTTAATTCAAGTAAATTAGAATTATTTATAAGGCCGGAAATTTTCAGCCTTGAAGCATTCTCTATAGCATCCTTCATCAAAGCTATTCCTTCAACATCCGAAGTCTCCGGGCGAAAAACATTTACTACCATAAATACTTCCGTCTCAGAGTCTTTAAATAGTTGTCTGTACCTTCCGAGAACAGTTGCTCCGTCCTCATCTCCTCCAACGTCCAAAATTGCCGATTCGCAGGATGCAAATACAGAATATACATCAGGCGGCAGAGAAGGAATATCTACGTTCGTACTTGCGAAATTAGGTGCAATTACCTTTATGCCTTTTTCATTAAGCAGCTTTTTTGCGTCATTAGTGCGGAAGTAAGGATTCACAATATCAAGATCACATATGGCAGACACCTTATTTGCAATCGCATAATTAACTGCAACTTCAGTTTTTCCGCTCCCAAAATGACCCGTAAAAACAGTTACTTTTTTCATATAATCACCTTATTATTTTATTTTACCATATTTTTATTGCCCGGTCAATGAAGGAAAAGGAATTTTTTCTGTATATTTATGCTCCATTTTTGTATATATTGTTTACAAAAAGGCAGAAAGCAAACTTTTTTGCTTTCTGCCTTAGTGATTTTGAATGGATGGGCGCCGCTTTAAAACCATATAGGGTTTACTCCCTTATGCCTATCTATTTTTATTAACCCTTCAGAGTCTTTATAATACCGTCCGCTATACCTTTTGCAAGCTTCTCCTCAAAACTCGCATTTCTCAGATTATTCAGCTCATCATCATTTGTTAAAAATCCGCATTCTACAATTACCGCAGG
>JAUZPY010000044.1 GCA_030705805.1 Bacillota bacterium
AATTTGCTCAGATTATGTATAATCTTAAACAAGCCGGTGCTTTAAAGGCTAATGGGGCAACCGGTAATACCGAAAATTCAAATCAGACCGGAAACAATACTTCCGGCACTACAACAGGTACAACCGGTGGCTCAACAACAACCGGCGGTTCAACAACCACCGGTGGTTCAACGACGGGCGGTAGTACAACCGGTGGCGGACACCATTCCGGTGGTTCAACCGGTGGCTCAGGCAGCGGTAGCACAACCGGCAGCAACATTGAAGAGGACAATGATATCGGTGCAGACAACTAATATCAGTACCGATATTAATGGAGGTATAAAGTTGAAAATTAAAGATGATTTAGTGCTGCGTGATATTGCCGGTGAGCATATTATTATGGCTGTTGGTAAAACTGCTGTTAATTTTGATAAGTTTATCACATTGAATGATACCGGCGCATTTCTATATAAACTAATTAAAGACGGAACTGAAGAGACTAAGCTTGTAGATGCAGTTTTGAAAGAATACGACGTAGAACTCCAAAAAGCTGAAGAGGATGTTAGCGAGTTTGTTTCAAGCTTGAAAAAAGTCGGAATTATTGAATAAATATTAAACGCAGGAATAATTTGTTCCTGCGTTTTTTAAGGAGTATTTATGGATGCAAAAAAAATTGTATATAATTACATATTTAAACCTTTTGAAAATAAAAGGCAGCGTCATATTGGCGTAGAACTTGAATTTCCGTTAATAAATAAAGAGCTTAAAGATGTAGATACCGCTTTTGCTTCGGATATTTTTACACATTTTAAGCAGTATGGCTTTAATCCTTCCATTGTAGAAAACGGGGAAATATTATTTGCCGAAAACAGCGAAAAAGACTGTATATCCTTTGATAATTCATATAACAATTTTGAGTTTTCCATGAACCATGGCGATAATTTATTGGAAATTAAACATAGGTTTGATAATTATTATAGATTGGCCTTTGAATACTTTTTAAAGCAAAATCACTGTCTCGTTGGAAGAGGTACGAATCCAAACAAAAAACATATAACGGCTAATCCTGTTCCGTTTTCTTCATATATAATGGTTAAAAAGTATTTAACGCTGGTAAGGGGAGAGCACGGGATGTATGATTTCCCTGCTTATTTATCCTCTGTACAGACGCATTTGGATGCAGAATTGTCTGAACTCCCGTTCTTATATACCTTATTTGCCAAGCTGGATTTTGTTCGCTGCCTGCTATTTGCTAATTCTCCTGATTTTGAAGGACTCACTTACAGATGCTTTCGAGATTATCTATGGGAAAAAAGCGGATTTGGCTGCGGCCTGAATATTACCGGTAAAATTGATGAAGAATTCTTAACGGTTGATGAGCTTGCCTTTTATTTCTTGAAAAAGTCTGTTTTTAACAGAGAACGAAATGGAGAAATAGAAGTTTTCGAGCCTGTAAATATAAAAGACTATTTTGAAAATCCAAAGTATGGTGCCAAAGAAAAGGATATTAATAATTATCTGTCCTTCAAGACTGTTGAACTTACAAGCCGAGGCACACTTGAAGTTAGAGGTGACTGCACTCAAAAAGAAGGTCACGAATTTGAGCCGCCTGCCTTTAATTTGGGTATAAGAGAAAATGCTGTTAAAGCAGATAAGCGTATAAATGAATTTTTCAAAACAAATGATATAAAGCTTTCAAATTCAGTACTGAGGGATATAGTGGCAGAAGGAAAAGACGTTACTTTAATAGCCCCTTTAGGAGCAATAAACGGGCTTCTTAAAGATATGCTTGAAATTTCTCTTGAGGGGCTTAAAATGCGAAGCCTATGCGAAGAAATTATTCTAGAGAAAAAAGAAACTGTAAGATATTAATCTTACAGTTTCTTTTTTACATCCGCCTGATATGAATTAACCACAAATCAGGCATTAATAGATACACGACTTTAAAAGGGGGCATCTCACGGGGAATGTTTATTATATTTCCCATCTGCCGAAAATGCCGCATGGCAATATAAGCTTTGAATTTGATACGGGAAGGCCTATTTCTCCTGAATTAATCTTACCTCCGTGATTTATGCTGATTGCTAATATATTCGATAAAACTGTGGGTGACAGCCCCGTTGTGTAAGAGTTAATATGGAAAAATAACGGTTTTTCACTTAGCACATTGCAGCATAACTCTATTAGATTGTAAAGGTCAGATTCTAAGCTCCAAACCTCTTTTCCTGAGCCTCTTCCATAGGAAGGAGGATCCATTATAACAGCATCATAAGTACTACCCCGGCGTATCTCACGCTCTACAAATTTCCTTACATCATCTACAATAAACCGCACAGGCTTGTCCGCCAATCCGGATAAAGCTACATTCTCTTTTGCCCAGGCAGTCATCCCTTTTGAACTGTCAACATGGCATACAGACGCTCCTGCGGAAAGGCAAGCCACCGTTGCTCCGCCGGTATAAGCAAATAAATTAAGAACTTTTACCTGCCGTCCTGCCGCCTTAATTTTGTCAATCATATAGTCCCAATTAACAGCTTGTTCGGGAAAAAGCCCTGTATGTTTAAAACCCATGGGCTTAATATAAAAACTTAGATTTTTATATTTTACTACCCATTTTTCGGGAAGCTTTTTATAATAATCCCAACTTCCGCCGCCGCTGGATGAACGAAGATATCTTGCATTTACCTGATTCTCCCAGTTTTCTTTAGTATTTTTAGGCCAAATGACTTGAGGGTCAGGCCTTATAAGCATATAATCTCCCCAACGCTCAACCTTTTCCCCGTCATATAAGTCAAGCAATTCGTAATCTTTCCATTCAGATGCTAATATCATTTTAAATTTCCTTTCGTATATCAAAATCCGGTTTAATTTCAATTTTAAATCCTTTTAAATAGTTAAGGCGAGAGGCATCTTCTTTAAAATCAAAAATGAGCTTATAAGCACACAACTTCTGTGTTCCGCTGCCGCCTCCGTATTTAGCATCACCTAAAATAGGATGTCCGATATATGCCATATGAGCTCTTATTTGGTGAGAACGACCTGTTAATATTTCTACCTCAAGGAGAGAGGTTTTGCCGGGTACTAAGACTTTATAGTTTGTTTTAGCAGATAATGCGCCGGGAACGTTTTGTTCCAATATTTTAGATTTATTAAGAGCTTTATCCTTTAAAATGTAATTATCTAAATATCCGCATCTGTTTTCGGGGCATCCGATTACCAGACACTTATAAATTTTGCGAATTTCTTTATTTCTTATCTTTTCATTTAAAATTCTGAGACTTTCTGCATTTTTAGCTGCAATAACAAGTCCTGACGTATTGACATCAAGCCTATTGCATATGGCAGGAGAAAAACTGTTTTCGCTTTCGGGATCATAAGACCCGGAGTCATAAAGGTAAGCTTTTATATAATCAGTCAGTGAGTCTTTTGAAGAAGCATCAGGCTGGCTTGGAAGATTAGCAGGTTTATTTACAACTAAAATATCATCATTTTCAAAAACAATGTCAAGCGGCCCTCTTTTAAATTGAATGTTTTCCTTCGGCTTTGTATCCGGTATAAATTCGTCGGAAATATATAAATCAATAACATCATTCAGAGCAAGAATATAATTTCCGTCTTTCTTTTTCCGATTTACTTTTATGTGACCGGTGCGGAGATATTTAAAAAGCAATCCTTTTGGAATAGACCCGAGATATTTAAATAGAAATTTATCAAGTCTTTGATGCGAATCGTTTTCTTTGATTACAATGCTTTTCATCCAAATACCTCCTTAGGCAGGCCCTCTTATGCCTAGCTACTAATATTAGCATATTTACAATTAAAATGCAATATAAAAGCAAAATGCAGAAACTTTTGTGGCTTGGGGAAAACCACAGTTTCTGCACTTTTAATGAGATATAGGAGAGGAAAATGAAAAACTTTCTCGCAAAGTATATTTATCCTTTGCAATTTTAGTATAATCTAAATTTATTAATGGAATATATCGTAATTGATAACAAATTGTGAACATTGTAAAATAATTTTATGACATTGTAAATAAAGCACCTCAAACCTAAATATCTTTTGACAAAAATCGTATAATATGGTAAAATGGAGTGAATAAATTTGGGGTGATTTGTATGACATTAGAAAACTTTGAAACTAAGAGGGGCCATCTTTTTATTTCGGGAGTCGATACTTGTGCTTTAGCGGAAAAATACGGTACTCCGCTTTATGTAATGAGTGAAGATATAATTCGTAAAAATTGTAAAAGTCTGAAAGAAACTTTTGAAAAATATTATGATTCTAAGGGCCTTATTACCTATGCTTCTAAGGCGTTCTGCTGCAAGGAAATGTGCAGAATAATTGCAGATGAAGGGCTTGGCTTGGATGTTGTATCAGGCGGGGAATTATATACCGCTCACGAAGCCGGTTTTCCTATGGGCAAAATAAATTTCCACGGAAACAATAAAACCGATGAAGAAATAGAGCTCGGCATACAGCTTGGAGTCGGCAGGTTTGTTATTGATAATATAAGTGAACTTAGAAGGGTTAATGATGCAGCAAAGAAGCATAATGTAATCCAAAATGTTCTGATACGTATAACTCCGGGCGTTGAAGCGCACACTCATGAGTTTATTAAAACCGGGCAGATCGATTCAAAGTTTGGTGCAGCTATCCAGACCGGCGCAGCAGATGAAATTTGTGACTATGCTATGACTTTAAGCAATATTTCTTTAGAAGGTTTCCATTGCCATATAGGTTCTCAGATATTTGAAGCTAATCCTTTTATTGAAACTGCTGAAATTATGCTTAAGTTTATTAAGGATACAGAAAAAAGGCTGAACACCGAATTTTCTGAGCTCGTCCTTGGTGGCGGATTTGGAATTAAGTATGTTGATTCCGACGAGCCTTTAGAACCGGGCGAGATTCTTAAAGATGTTCTTATTTATATAAAGGACAAGCTGCTCGGTGAAAATAAAAAGCTTATAAAATTAGGCTTTGAGCCGGGTAGGAGCATAGCAGGCCCGGCAGGCATTACACTTTATAAAGTTGGTTCTGTAAAAGAAATTCCGGGCATTAGAACCTATGTTTCCGTTGACGGAGGCATGACGGACAACCCAAGATATATTCTTTATGGAGCCGAGTATAGAGCTCTTATTGCGTCCAAAGCTGACGACAAGAAAGATAAGCTCGTTACTATTGCCGGCAAATGCTGCGAGTCCGGAGATATTGTTGCAAAAGATGTATATTTAGGCGATGTTAAAGAAGGGGATATCCTTTCGGTATTTGCAACAGGCGCATACAACTACTCGATGGCAAGCAATTATAACAGAATTCCAAAACCTGCCGTAGTAATGGTTAAAAATGGCAGTTCTAGGGTTATAATAGAACGAGAAAGCTTTAAGGATATGTGTCGAAGGGATTTTTAATTAATGGATTTTTTAACATATATATTCAGGATACCGACCGTTTTGATAGCTCTTACCATACATGAAGTTTCACATGGCTATGTTTCATATTTACAGGGAGACAATACGGCTAAGAATATGGGCCGCCTTACTCTTAATCCAATTAAACATTTGGATCTCTGGGGATCCATATTCATGCTTATATCTGGCTTTGGCTGGGCTAAGCCGGTTCCGATTAATCCTATATATTATAAAAACTTAAAAAAAGGCACCATACTTACAAGCGTTGCAGGGCCTTTGTCTAATATTATTTTATCTGTGATTTCAATATTTATTGTTAAGCTGCTTTCGATATGGTATTCTATGGTTTTTGTATCGTTTGTTTGTAATTTTCTTTTAGTATTTGCTCAATTAAACTTTTTTCTCGGCATTTTTAATTTGATACCTATTCCGCCTTTGGATGGCGGTAAAGTATTATTTGCAGCTTTACCTGATAAATACTATGATTTATACCTTAGATATGAGCAGTACGGATTTATAATTCTGATAATTTTAGTTGCATTATCCGTCAGCAGTTCTATGCCAATCTCTTTTACCGGTTGGATCAATCAATTGTTTCAATTTATTTTTAATGCAATCTTAGAATAGGGAGGAGTAACGTTGGAGGCTATTTCTTTTAAAACTGAGGTCTTTGAAGGTCCTCTGGACTTGCTTCTCCATTTAATTTCTAAGAACAAGTTAAATATACTTGATGTGTCTTTAGCACAAATTACAAATCAATATTTTGAATATATTGAAGCATGGAAAAACTTGGATATGGACTTTTCCAGTGATTTTTTAGTAATTGCCTCAGAACTTCTTTATATTAAGTCTAAACTCATACTTCCTGTAATTGAAGAAGAAACAGCTGACGAAGAAGATTCCGCATCAAAACTGGTTGAACGCTTAAAGGAATACAAGCTGTTTAAACTGTGCGCCGACTCTTTGGATGATCGTCAATTTGAATCGAAATATTTATTTTTTAAGCTTGCGGAACAAATTAAGTTTCCTGCAAAACCTATGAAGGATATGCAAGATAGCGCTCTGATTGAAGCACTGTATACATTATCTGCAAGAAAAGCTATTGAGGTGCTGCCCGGCAAAGACCTCTTTAAAGATGTTATTGCAAAAAAGCCGATAAGTATATTTTCTAAGGTTAAGGATATTTTAAAGAAAATTAAACATAAAGCAAAAGTTAAATATAATGAGCTTTTTACCGGAACTAAAAGTGAACGCATAGCTTCATTTTTAGCGGTATTGGAACTGATGAAGCTAAACAGAATCAAAATGACTGACGATGATGAAATCATCATATCTGAAGATGGACGGTGACTTTATGAGCTTTAACATACTTGCTGCTTTTGAAGCAATATTATTTGCATCAGGTGAAAGCGTTAGCTCTGATGATTTGTGTATGGCATTAGAAACAAGCAAAGAAGAAATTGAAAATCTTGCTCTTTCCCTTGGTGAAAAATACAGAGAATCCGGAATACAGCTTTTGCGTGTCGGGGATGACTTTCAGCTTAGTTCTAAAAAAGAATATTATGAATATATCCGCCGTGTTACCGAGCCTAAACGCAGCGCACCTTTATCTCACGCAGCGCTCGAAGCTTTATCCATTATCGCATATAAGCAGCCAATTACCCGAAGTCAGATTGACTACATCAGAGGGGTAGACAGTTCAAGCTCTATGAGCAGACTTATATCATGCGGACTTGTAGAAGCTAAAGGTACTCTTGACGCACCGGGTCGTCCTTCACTATACTATACAACAAAAGAATTCTTGCGATGTTTTGGACTTGAAAACTTAAACGAACTTCCGGAGCTGGGGGAATTGGAAAAAACCATTGAAACCGAAGAATTTGACCAGACTGCCTTGGATATGTCTGATTTTTCCGAAAATGAGGAAATTAAGATTTCCGAATAATAAATATCCCTATTAATTTGAAAGGGAGTGTTCCTCTGATTTATCTCATTGTATCGTCGGTAATACTTCTGATATTAGTATATATTTTATATGGACCCTCAAAGCTGGAAATTAAATACAGGGAAAATAAGCTAAATATAATTATACATTTTGGCTTTTTAAAATTAAATATTAATCCTGATACAGGGAAAAAGAGCTTAAGCACAAAGGAAAAAAGTAAGACAGAAGGCCAGGACGAAAATAAAGAGGAGAAAGCCTTTAATAAATTGATTTCTTCAATCAGGGCTTTTGGTGAAGCTTCAGATGGGATGAAAAAACATATAACATTTGAAAAATTAATTATAAATGTATCTTATAGTTCAGGGGATGTAGCAGTTACAGGAATCGCAACGGGGCTTGCCTATGCCAGTATATATAATCTCATAGGCATTCTAGGAAATATATTTGAATTAAATTCTCCAGAAATAGAAATAAAGCCGATATTTCAAGATAAGCCAGAGTTTTCCCTGTATATAGATGGCATAATTAAAACTAAACTAGTGCATATTATTTTTATAGCTTTAAGATTTACGAAGGTATACAATAAAGAAAATAAGAAAAGTAAAGAAAGCAAAAGAAAGGGTTGATATTTATGGCACATCCGATTCAAGGACTTATTGAAGCTTCCATGAGAAGTATTAAAGAAATGGTTGACGTTAACACAATTATCGGTGATTCCGTACAGACTCCCGATGGGACAACTATTATACCTATTTCAAAAGTTACATTTGGTTTTGGAGCCGGCGGATCTAATATTCCGGTAAGAGGCACAGCTGTATCCGGCGAAGATTCACCTTTTGGAGGCGGTAGCGGTGCCGGTGTTTCCATAAGACCTGTAGGATTCTTAGTTGTTGGGCTTAATCAAATTAAAATGCTTCCCGTTGAATCCGGTGAACCTACAAGCATTGATAAACTTTTTGAGTATGTTCCCAAAATTATTGATAAAATTAACGGAGTAATTAAGGAACATAAAGAAGAAAATGAAGACTGAAGGTTAGAATAATAATGTTACCCGCTCATATAATTTTATATGGGCGGGTGATAGGGATGAAAAAAATATTAGTTTTGGCTCTAATTTTAAGCTTATTTGCTAATTTTAGAATTATGGCGGTAGACCTTGCGCCTTCTGCGAAGGCTGCGGCTATTATAGATTGTCAAGACGGTAGAATTTTATATGAAAAAAACGGTGATAAGCGCCTGCCTATGGCAAGTACTACTAAAATCGTGACCGCAATAACTGCAATAGAAAACGGTAAACTAAGTGATGTAGTTACCGTTTCGGCAAATGCTGCAAAAACGGAAGGCTCATCTGTTTATCTTGTAATGGGCGAAAAGCTTACGCTTGAGGACTTACTTTATGCCCTTCTTTTAGAATCCGGTAATGATGCATCTGTCGCTATAGCAGAACATATTTCAGGGTCTACCCAGAATTTTGCTGTATTAATGAATCAAACCGCCAAAAAAGCAGGAGCCACTAATTCGAATTTTACAAATCCAAGCGGTCTTGATGATAAAAACCATTATACAACAGCCAAGGATTTGGCAATAATCACAGCTTACGCTTTAAAAAACAAAGAATTTTCAAATATAGTTTCTACGCAGCGAAAGACCATACCGTGTCAATATACTTCGTGGGATAGACAGCTTGATAATCATAATAAACTTTTGAAAATGTATAGCGGTGCAGACGGCGTTAAAACAGGCTACACACGTAGATCGGGCAGATGCCTGGTATCATCAGCAACCAGAAATAACTGGAAGATTGCTGCGGTTACTTTAAGTGATCCGGATGATTGGAATGATCATATCAAAATGATGGATTATGCTTTTAGTAATGCCATTGATAAAAAAATTGTAAATAAAGAAGACCGCCTTGGTCAGATTCAAGTTTTAGAAAGCAAAAGTAATTCAGTTGCATTCCATGCAGCTGAAGATTATTGTATAAAATGCCTTCCTGATGAAGCAGAGTTCAGTACCGAAATTGTTGTACCGGGCAACCTTCAGGCACCGGTAAAAAAGAATGACGAAGTTGGAGTATTACAAATCTCTAACAAAGGAAAGATTATAAAAACAATTAAATTACTTGCATCCCAAAGTGCAGAACTGCTGGATTATAAGCAGAAATATTGGGATGGATTCAAATTAATACTTGCAGCACTATTAAACTTAGCGAGGTAAACATATGATGCGTTTGCAAAAGTTTATGGCAACCTGTGGCACATCTTCCAGAAGAAAAGCAGAAGATATTATAAAAGCCGGCAGAGTGACTGTAAACGGAGATATTATAAAAGACATGGGCATTATTGTGAATGAAGAAGCCGATATTGTCCTTGTAGATGGAACTAAAATTAGTATTGAACAAAAAAAACGTTATATTATACTTAATAAACCCAGAGGATACATAACATCTGCTGAGGATCAGTTTGGCAGAAGTACCGTAATGGACCTTGTAGAAGATATTCCGGAGCGAATATATCCAATAGGAAGGCTCGATTATGATACAGAGGGACTTCTCCTTTTAACAAATGACGGAGATTTTGCTTGCAGTATAGCACATCCAAAAAATAATATTAATAAAGTTTATATTGCAAAGGTAATTGGGGATATTAATGAAAAAAATGTTGAAAAACTTAAAAAAGGTGTTATTATAGATGGCAGAAAAACAGCTTCCGCAAAAGTATCCGTTTTAAATATTGATGGTAAAACCTCCGAGATTAAAATAGTGATTCATGAGGGGAGAAACAGGCAAGTCAGAAAAATGTTTGAAGCGGTTGGGTGCAGGGTAACCGACCTTAAAAGGGTAGCTGTGGGGAAATTTAATATTGGAAGCCTGCAGCTTGGAAAGTGGAGAGAATTTACCAAAGCGGAACTTAAATATATAGAAGATTACAAAAATGGGGTTTAATTATGTTTAAAATACATCCGATAGAAAATTATGAGGTAGCAAAAAGTATATACAGCACTTTAAAGGAAGATGAATTGCTCTTTGGCGTTAATGAAGAAGGTCACTTTACCGGCTTTGGGGTATCATGTATAATAAATGACGCAATTTTTATAAGGCGCATAGAGGCTAATGCCCCCGATGCGCGCTTTTTATTATTCGCAGATATGCTAAACTATGCCGATAGAAGAGGTTTAAAAAAGGCTGTATGTGAAGATAAATCCCTTAAAGATATCTGCGACAGAATGGGTTTTAATAATGATTTAGCTGTAAATTTGGAGGGCTTTTTTAAACCCGGAGCCCATTGTTCTCACGAATAGCACAAAAAAACGTGTTATCTTACACATTTTTTGTTAATTTCTTATCAAGGTAAAAAGGGGAAAATGTAGAATTATTATAATTTGAGGAACTTTTTTTTATTTAGCTTAAGGGGGTATTGTATTGGATAAGCTGAAAGAACTTAAAAACCGCCGTGATGAAATCATATCTGGCGGTGCTTCTGTATCAGGAGGTAAGTTGTCAGCAAGAGAAAGAATTTCTCTTCTTTTTGACAACGGAAGCTTTATTGAAACGGACATGTTTTCCGGCAGAGATGAGTTAGCTCCGGGACAGGGCGTTATTACAGGTTATGGAACAGTAGATCAAAGGCTTGTATATGTATATGCTCAGGACTCTTCTGTAAAAGGCGGAGCTTTTGGAGCAGAACAGGCTAAAAAGATTTGTAAAATTGCTGATTTGGCAATTAAGACCGGAGCACCTTTGGTAGGCCTTTTTGATTCTTTTGGGATAAAAGTCCAAGAAGGTCTTATGGCATTGTCTGCTCTTGGAGAACTTTATCAGAGAAACATTAAAGCCTCAGGAGTAATATTGCAAATATCAGCTATAATGGGGCCTTGTGACGGCGGAACGGCATATTCTCCCGCTATGTCAGATTTTGTATTTATGACAGAAAATGCAAGCCATATGCTAATTAACGGTCCTTCTGTATGCAGCAAAGAGGGCAAAGCCTATACCATAGAAGAACTTGGCGGCGCTAAAGTTCATGCCCAGCAAAGCGGTACAGCTCACTTTTTAGCATCTGACGATGCAGACTGTATTTCTAAAATCAGAAAACTTTTAACCTTCTTACCATCTAATAATGCCCAGTGCAGCCCAGAATATGCTTTGGGTGATGACCTTAACAGGCTTTCCGATTTATTAAATCAAGAAGGAATAGAGAAATCCGCTTTAATAAAGGAAATTGCCGATAATCAGGAATTCTTAGAGGTATTTGAAAATTACGCAAAGAATATTATTACAGGTTTTGTAAGAATAAACGGCAGAACTGTATCTGTAGTAGCTAATAACGGCAGCTTAGATATGAACGCCGCAAATAAAGCAGCTCGGTTCATTAGGTTTGCCGACAGCTTTAATATTCCTATTGTGACATTTACCAATGTGGAAGGCTTTGTTCCTGATGCTAGTCAAGAACAAAACGGACTTATACGCAATGTTTCAAAGCTTGTTTATGCTTACGGGGAGGCTACTGTGCCTAAGGTTACCGTCATTACAGGAAAAGCATACGGCAGCGCAGCAATTGCTATGGGCTCAAGAGCCTGCGGAGCTGATTATGTACTCTCATGGCCTGAGACATCAATCGGTGCGATGTCGGGTGACATGGCTGCTATTTTGCTGTACGGAGAAGCTCTTAATGATGCCAAAGATCCGGTAAGTAAGCGAGCAGAACTTAAAGAGCAATACGAACAAGAAGTTTCGAGCGCATTTGAAGCTGCAAAAATTGGCTTTATTGATGATATAATAGAGCCTGAAACAACCAGACCTAAAATTGCGGCAGCTCTTGAAATGCTTTACGATAAAAGGGAAGATGTTCCTTGCAGAAAACATGGAAACATTTCACTGTAAGGAGGAAACGTTATGAATAATACCTTAATAGAAGCCCTTTCTGTTACTGTCCTTGGAATGTTAGTTGTGTTTTTAGTTTTAATAATCTTAATGTATGTTCTTGAAGCTATGAAACTTTTTGCACCTAAGGCTGATAAAAAGAATAATGAGATTATAGAGAATAAAGATGAGGAAAGCAAGGCATCTGCCGGAAAAGAAGCTGTGCCTGAGCAAGAAATTACATCTCAAGTAAGTACTGATGGGATTAATGAACAAAATGACAGTGAACTTATAGCTGTTTTATCTGCTGTTATTGCAGCTGCACTTAATACACAGTCATATAATTTTGTAATAAAATCATATAAGCGTTTGCCTAGCAGAGGCTCTGCATGGTCTAGAATGGTTAAATAGAAAGGATGATTACTATGAAAATGTTTAATATAAAGGTTAATGGAAAGTCTTATGAAGTAGAAGTTGAAGAAGTGGGAAGTTCCGGTAATACTCAATACAATGCACCTTTACAAAATCAGGCTCCTTCTGTTTCGCCTGCCCCTGCTCCTAAAGCCGTACCCGAAGTTAAAGCCGAGCCTGAAGCAAAAGCGGCACCTGTAGTAAAGGCGGCACCCTCAGCAGCAGGAAAGACTGCTATTAAAGCTCCTATGCCCGGCACTATAGTTGACGTTAAAGTTTCCGCTGGGGATGCTGTTAAATACGGACAGGTTATCGCTATCCTTGAGGCCATGAAAATGGAAAACGAGATTGTTGCCGATACAGACGGAACTGTAGCTTCTATTGAAGCTTCCAAAGGTCAATCTATTAATACAGGTGAAGTAATTATAACCCTTAATTAATGGAGGGATAAAATTGGATTTTTTAAATTTTATGACTCAGGGAATGGTTAATTTTATTGATAAAACGGGTCTGGCAATTATTTTCAGTAAAAGCGGGAACCCGTTAAATCTTGCAATGATAGCCATTGCCTGCGTACTTTTATACCTTGCAATTGTAAAGCAATTTGAACCGCTGCTTCTTGCACCTATTGCATTCGGAATGCTTTTGGCAAATTTACCGGGTGCAGGCATTTTCCATGCTGAATTTTTTACTCATACAGACATAGATTACGGTCTGGTTTTGCAAAAGGGCGGACTGCTGGATATATTATATTTAGGAGTTAAGCTTGGAATTTATCCGCCGTTAATCTTCCTTGGCATTGGTGCCATGACAGATTTCGGGCCATTAATTGCAAATCCTAAAAGTATTCTTTTGGGTGCAGCAGCTCAATTAGGCGTGTTTATAACATTTTTGGGTGCAACACTTTTGGGGTTCACAGTAAAGGAAGCTTGTTCTATTGGTATAATCGGAGGCGCAGACGGTCCTACAGCAATATATGTTACAAGGCTTTTAGCACCTCATTTACTTCCGGCAATTGCTATAGCTGCATATTCATATATGGCTCTGATACCTTTGATTCAGCCTCCTATTATGAAATTACTTACTACTAAAAAAGAACGCAGCGTAGTTATGGATCAGTTAAGGGAAGTATCTAAAAGAGAAAGAATTATTTTTCCTATTGTTGTAACTATCGTAGTTGGTCTTTTTGTACCGGATGCAGTGCCCCTTGTAGGTACGCTTATGCTTGGCAACTTATTCAGAGAGTGCGGCGTTGTTGAGAGGCTTTCTAAAACAGCTCAGAATGAATTAATGAACATTATTACAATTTTCTTAGGCGTAACTGTAGGTGCTACTGCTACAGCAGGCACTTTTCTTACTTGGTCTACAATTAAAATTGTAGTTCTTGGCTTAGTTGCCTTTTGTATAAGCACTGCCGGCGGTGTTCTTTTTGGGAAAGTAATGTATAAGTTTTCCGGAGGAAAGGTTAACCCTTTGATTGGCTCAGCCGGAGTATCTGCGGTTCCTATGGCAGCAAGAGTATCACAAAAAGTAGGACAGCAAGAAAACCCTACCAACTATTTACTTATGCACGCTATGGGCCCTAATGTTGCAGGGGTAATAGGCTCTGCGGTTGCAGCGGGAGTTTTTATTGCAATGTATTCGGATAAAACGCAGCAAGCTGCTTCAATAATTCAAAAAATTTTTAATTTAGGATAAGGAGATAAAAAATGGGCGTTAAAATTACAGAAACAATTTTAAGGGACGCACACCAGTCTCTGATTGCCACCAGAATGACAACTGAAGAAATGCTTCCTGCAGTAGAAATGCTGGATAAGGTTGGTTTCTATGCCCTTGAGGCTTGGGGTGGAGCTACCTTTGATTCTTCTTTAAGATTTCTTAATGAGGACCCTTGGGAAAGGCTTAGAAAAATACGTAATTTGGCAAAGAACACAAAGCTGCAAATGCTTTTCAGAGGACAAAACATATTGGGATATAAACATTACAGTGATGATGTTGTCCAGTACTTTGTTCAAAAGTCTATAGCTAACGGAATTGATATTATACGAATATTTGATGCACTAAACGATACAAGAAATTTGCGGACAGCAATCGAAGCAGCAAAAAAGGAAAAAGGCCATGTACAGGCTGCGATATCATATACAATCAGCCCGGTTCATACAATCGAAAGCTTTGTTACCCTTGCAAAAGAACTGGAATCTATGGGAGCCGACAGTATTTGCATAAAAGACATGGCAGGCTTACTTCTTCCATATACAGCTGAAGAGTTAGTTAAGAAATTGAAGAACAATGTAAAAATACCTATTGAACTTCATACTCATTATACAAGCGGTGTTGGCTCCATGACATACTTAAAAGCCATTGAGGCCGGCTGTGATATAATTGATACAGCAATGTCTCCTTTAGCTCTCGGCACCTCACAGCCACCCACAGAGCCTTTTGTGGCCACTTTAGCAGGTACGCCCTATGATACAGGCCTTAATATAGAATTGCTTTCTGATATAGCAGATTATTTTAAGAAATTGCGTGAGAAATATCTTGAATCTGACTTGTTAGATCCCAAATTGTTGGGGGTAGACATAAATACTCTTCGCTATCAGGTTCCCGGAGGCATGCTTTCAAACCTTGTATCTCAGCTTAAACAGCAGGGTAAAGAAGATAAACTTGAAGAAGTGCTTAAAGAAGTACCGAAGGTTAGAGAAGATTTAGGCTATCCTCCTTTGGTTACTCCTACCAGTCAGATTGTCGGCACACAAGCCGTTCTCAATGTACTCAGCGGCGAAAGATATAAGATGATTTCCAATGAAACTAAGGATATTGTTCGTGGCAAGTACGGAAAAACTCCTGTGCCTATAAGTGAAGAAATCAGAAAGAAAATAATTAAAGATGAAAAGCCTATCACTTGCAGGCCAGCAGATCTTATACCTTCCGAACTTGAAAAATACAGAAAAGAAATCAGCCAATATATCGAGCAGGATGAAGATGTGTTGTCATATGCACTGTTTGGACCTGTTGCGGTAAAATATTTTGAATTCAGACAAGCCCAGAAGTATAAGCTTGATTCAGCTTTAGCTGACAAGGAAAATAAGGTTTATCCGGTATAATTATGTATGATTTAACATCACCAAAAGTTATAAGGGCTCTTTGCAATGAATATGGTTTTAAATTTAAGAAAAGCTACGGCCAGAATTTTTTAACAGATTCCGATGTTTTATATAAAATTGCAGAAATAGCAGGGGAAGAGGGCGTGCTCGAAATAGGACCCGGATTTGGAACTCTGACTGCTTTTTTAGCTCAGAGGTCTAAAAAAGTATTAGCCATAGAGCTGGACGAATCTCTTAAACCCATAATTGATACTACGCTTGCCGGTTTTAATAATATTGATATAGTGTATAAAGATATTATGAAAACTGATATAAGAGCGTTGTTAAATGAATATTTTAACGGAATGAGTGTAAGCGTTGCGGCAAATCTGCCCTATTATGTTACCACTCCGATAGTTTTAAAATTATTAGAAGAAAGACTTCCTTTTAAAAAAGTAATAGTAATGGTACAAAAAGAGGTTGGTGACCGGATGGTCGCTAAGCCCGGGACAAAGGATTATGGTGCATTAACAATAGCTGTAGATTATTATTCAAAAGCTGAAATTATTGAAAAAGTACCTGCAAGTTCCTTTATTCCTGCTCCCAAAGTGGATTCTTGTGTTGTATCAATGGAAATAAGGACGGAGCCTTATATAAATGCTGATGAAAAAATGTTTTTTTCAGTTGTTAAAGCTGCTTTTGCCCAAAGAAGAAAAACACTTTCAAACGGATTGGCTAATTCGGGATTATTTGGTACAAAAGAAAATATACAAAAGTTGATAGAAGAACTAGGTTATGACGGAAATGTTCGGGGAGAGACCTTGTCGATAATTGAATTTTCCAACATAGCAAGGCTTTTAAATGAAAGGGGATATTTAAGATGACGGAAAACAAAAAAGTTTTAAAATGGCTCGAAGAAATGAAAAACCTTACAAAACCCGATAAGGTTGTATGGATTACCGGTGATGAAGCTCAATATGAGGAACTCAGAAAAGAAGCTTGTGATGGCGGCGAAATGATAAAGCTTAACGAAGAAAAGCTTCCCGGTTGTTATCTCCATAGGACTGCGGAAAATGACGTTGCAAGAGTTGAAGACAGAACATTTATCTGCACAACCAAAAAAGAAGATGCAGGCCCCACAAATAACTGGATGGCTCCCAAAGAAGCTTATGAAAAGCTTGGCAAACTTTATGATGGCTCCATGAAAGGCAGAACTATGTATGTAGTTCCTTTCATAATGGGCCCCGCAAAGTCGCCTTTCTCTAAGGTTGGCATAGAGCTTACAGATAGTATCTACGTAGTACTTAATATGAAAATAATGACCAGAGCAGGTAAAATTGCTCTTGATGAAATCGGAGCAGACGGTGATTTTGTAAAATGTTTGCATGCCAAAAAAGATATTAATCCTGAAGAAAGATATATAGTTCAATTCCCTGAAGACAACACTATATGGTCTGTTAACTCAGGTTACGGCGGAAATGTACTTCTCGGTAAGAAATGCTTTGCTTTACGTATTGCAAGCTATCA
>JAUZPY010000045.1 GCA_030705805.1 Bacillota bacterium
ATCAATTCTAAAAAGACCGTTAAAATGTCCCTTGATACCTTCGGAGGTCTTAACCCCAGGGACGATTTAGGCGCCGGTGAGCTTTACAAGGCTAAAAACATCTGCACCGAAGCAAAAGGCAAGCTTCAAAGCTGCAAGGCACGTACACCCGTACTTACATCTTTAAATTTTGACTTCGTTGAATGCATGATCCTGCCTCAAACAGAAACTCATCTTACAAGCTTTACGGGCATTGCCTCAAAGGACGGCGTTAAAAGCTTTTACTTTAAAGGAACGAAAATAGGAGACCTTCAAAACACGGTTCATTCAGTAGTGGACTTCTCGGGTCTTATACTTATTTTTCCTGAAAAGCTTTACTATTCCTATCGTTCGGACTCTACCGGCACTTTAAAGAGCATGGAGCAATCCGTTACCAATACCTTTACATACACAACTTACTATGACTTAGAGGGTGAAATCGACTACTCAACCATCACAAAAACCAGCTATGCTTTTCCAAGTTACTTTTCTGTGGGGGATTCAATTTTAATCTCGGGGACGGTATACAACAATACCAAAACCTTAGACAGCCGCTTTGAAAAGGTTACAGGTGACGATATGGTCAGTGTGGTTGTGGACAAGGTTGAAACGGGAAAGCTTACGGTATCGGTTTATAATAAAAAAGGAAGCCTATCCGCCTTTACAAAGGAGTCTTTAGTCAGCTCAGGCCTAAAAAAGGCAGTGCCTGATTTAAGCTTCGTATGTATCCACAACAACAGATTATGGGGAGTTCATGCAGGGGATACGGATTCGGGCAGCACAGTGGGCGAGTATATTTATGCTTCAGCCTTAGGCGACCCGCTAAACTTTACAAGCTTTAGGGGTCTTGATACCGATTCATGGTGGACGGAAATTGCTTCCCCGGGTGCCTTTACAGGAATTATGCCCTATGAAAACCATGTTCTCTGCTTTAAAAAAGATTTGCTCCATGAGGTTTACGGAACTTCTCCTTCCAACTTTTCCGTACCCTATGCTTCCTACGGTGGCTGCTTAGACATAAGGTCGGCAGCTAATATATCGGGAGCGATTTATTACCTTTCCGATATGGGGGTTATGAAATATACCGGCACAGAGCCGATCCTTGCCAGCGAAAAAGCAAATATTTCAGTAAAATCGGGCTCGGGAGCATCCTACTTAGGTAAATATTATTTATCCTGTCAAGACGGCGTATATACCTACAGGCCGGACATAAGTACATGGCTGATGGAAGAAAATGAGCCCTACGATTGCATGGCTCTTTTAGAAGGCGTTCTTTATGCCGCAAAAGGCGGCATAGTTTACAGCTTTTTGCCTTACGGAAAAGCGGATTTTTACCTGGAAAGTTGCAAGATTCCCCTTGAAAAAAACAGCTCAGGCGGCATCAACAAAGCGATATTCACCCTTGAGTTAAAAAACGGGGGCAGCGCCGATATTTATATTTCCGTTGACGAGGGCGATTTTATAAAGTGCGCATCTATGCAAAAAGACGGATACTTTTATGGAAAAGCTCCCATCAGACTAAAACACGGTGACAGCTTCCGATATAAAATTTCAGGCTCCGGGGAATTTACTTTCCATGGAATAGAGGTGTATTGCTAAAGTGCAGCCTTACAAAGAAGCCAGTAAATTCCTTATAAAGCTATTAAAAAGCGACGACGAGGACACAAAAGACCGCTTAAAAGCTGCTGAATTAATTTTAAAGAATTCGGGAAATGAGTCTCTGGAAACAAAAGATATTAATGTAACAATCAGCGTTAAAGAATGAAAGGAAAGATGATTATGGCAAAAAACGAGAAATGGATAAGAGAGTTAGCGGACGAATACGGCATCGACCAAAGCCTTATAGGCTATGATGCAGATTCCGGCTATGTAACCTTTAACGGAAGCCATCTGGCAAAGCCGGACTATATCGCAGGCGGCAAAAGCTTCTTTTCCGATACTTCGGATATTGAAAAGGCGTTTAAAAGTTACAAAACATCAGCAGGCAGCAGTAACTTTGCAAGCAAAAGTTCTGCAAACGGCAATGTGTCAAACGGCAAATCTGTCGCCGTAGCAAACTATGCGGCCTCAAAGGCGACTCCGATATCCTTAGGCTATTCAAACGGGGAAGTAACGGTAAACGGAAACAAAGTGGATACCGACTACCTATCAGACGGCAAAGCTTATGCTTCCAAAAAAAGCATTGATAAAGCTGTAGGCAGTAACAAAACGGCAGTAGATATTGCAGATGAAGTAAATTCAACTTACGGAGATAAGATTTTAGAAATTCTTGATTCCCTGAAAGACAGCGACAGCTTTTCATATAATGCAGAGGATGACCCGCTTTATGAGGATTATGCAAAAATGTACGCACGTGAAGGTAAAGATGCTGCCGAGGATACTATGGCAAAGTATATGGGTAATACGGGCGGCATGAGCAATTCGATGGCGGTAACCTCCGCAGGACAGACCAGGACAAGCTATGCACAAAAGACCGACGATATAATTCCCCAGCTGTATCAGCTTGCCTATAATAAATATCTGGCTGAGCGGGATGGCAATCTAGAGCTTGCCAAAGCCTATGAGGAAGCGGCAGAAAAGTATTTGGATGCACAGACCGGTGCCCTTTCCTACGACAATAGCGTGATTAAGGACAACAATGATTATGTCGAAAAAAGATATAATGATGAAAAGGATGCTGCTTGGGGTCAGTATATGGATCAGGAAAAGCTTAATCAGTCAAACAGGCAGCTTGATCAGTCTGACATAAAGCTTGACCAGTCAAACAGAGAGCTTGACCTTTCCGAGCGCAAGCTGCAATTAGATGAAAGAGGCTTTGAAGCAGACCAAATCTACAAGGATAAAGCTTTGACAGACTCGGAAAAAAACTCAAAAGCAAGCTATGTTTTAAATGTTTACAACTTCATTGATAAAGCTTTCGTATCTGATACGGGAATTAACGTAACAGGTATAAAGCTATACTTAGACAGCCTCGGCGGCGCACTTACACAGAATGAAAAGGATCAGATTTTAAAAACCTATAATCATTAAGAGGAAGATATAAGTGGATATAAATCTCACGCTGACGAAAAAACAAAAGCTGTTCCACGATTCAAACGCTTTTGAAGTTTTATTCGGAGGAGCAGCGGGCGGCGGCAAGTCCTACGGTCAAATTGCGGATGCGTACATACACGCTCTTCTTTATCCCGGCATTAAACAGCTGATGCTGCGCCGCACTTTCCCGGAGCTTGACCGTTCCTTAATTAGGTCTTCTCTTGAAATGTTTGACTGCCGTATTGCAAACTACAACCAAAGCAAGCACCTATGGAGGTTTGCAAACGGCAGCACAATTGAATTCGGATGCTGTGACTCCAATGCAGAGGTTACAAAGTATCAGTCCGCCGAATACGACATCATACGGCTTGATGAGCTGACTCACTTTACCCAGTATCAATATCTTTACCTGATGAGCCGTCTGCGTGGAGCAAACAACTTTAAAAAGCAGATGAAATCAACGTCCAATCCCGGCGGACGGGGTCACGGATGGGTTAAGGAACGGTTCATTTCAATGAAGGAGCCTTACAAAGAATACGGGGAGGAAGACAGAAAAAGAGTATTTATTCCCGCTAACGTTAAGGATAATGATTTCCTTATGTCCTGCGACCCGGATTATATAAAACGGCTTGAAAATTTGCCTGAAAATGATAAAAAGGCACTTCTTTACGGCGACTGGGAGATATTCAAAGGTCAGGTTTTCACCGAATGGAAAAATGATCCGGAAGGATATTTATCAGGCGTAGGCACTCACGTTGTCACACCCTTTGAAATTCCAAGGGGCTGGAGAAGGTTCAGAAGCTTTGACTTCGGCTATTCAAAACCCTTCTGCGTTCAGTGGTGGGCGGTAGACTATGACGGCAAAGTATATATGTACCGTGAGCTTTACGGCTGCACAGAAGAAGCCGATACGGGCGTAAAATGGACGCCTTCTGAAATTGCCGTAAAAATCAAAGGGCTTGAAAAAGATGATCCGGATAAGATTTTAGGAATTGCCGATCCGTCAATTTATGACCGAAGCAGAGGTGAATCCGTCGCGGAAATGATGGAACGTGAAGGAGTGTTTTTTGAACCGGCGGACAACACACGCCTTGCCGGGAAAATGCAGCTTCATTACCGGCTTGCCTTTGATGAGGAACGAAGACCGGG
This sequence comes from Bacillota bacterium, assembly GCA_030705805.1. Taxonomy (GTDB): domain Bacteria; phylum Bacillota; class Clostridia; order CAKSNL01; family HGM11501; genus JAUZPY01. The sequence continues at coordinate 4,201 of JAUZPY010000045.1, forward strand.
CATGTATATTTTCGCATCATGCAAAGGCTTTATAAGGACTTTGCCTTCTCTTTGCTATGATGATTTAAAGTGCGAGGATGTGGATACAAAAGCAGAAGATCATCCTTACGACGCCGCCAGATATTTTTTAATGACTCATCCCGTTGCCAGCAAAAAATGTGAAAGGCAAAAGGGATACATGATTTAGAAAGGATTTTTAAAATAATGGAAAGTAACGTTACTTCAAATACAATGGGTGCTGTATCAGCAGAGGAGACGGCCATCACCCAACCGTCAAACAATAATGCGCCCTTCAGGGTTTTTGATACTAAAAACGACTGGCAAAACGAAATTAACCGTATTTTTGCCGCACGCTTTAAACAAGACCGCGTGCAGGAAAAACAAAGCGCCGCTTCAAAGGAAGAGCGTCTTAACGCTCACTTATCTGATCTTAAGGAAGGTCTGGCTGCTTTGAAAAAGGAAACTAAAGATTTCGATGTCAGGGATGCTTTAAAAAATCCTGAGTTTTTTACAAGGCTAAAAAAAGGATATTCAGTAACTGACGCCTGGTTTTTAGCCAACAAGGACGCACATATTGCCTCTGCTGCAAAAATGGAAGCGGAAAAAATGGCCGCAAAATATAACCGTCCCAAGGAAAACGGCGCAAGAACCGCTTCCTGTGGGATAGGCCGTCCCGATGTGGGACATATGTCAAGGAAGGACTTCGATAAATTATTGGAAGAAGTCAGAAAAGGTAAGGTTATAAAATAGAAAGAAGGTATTTTTAGTGGCAGACGTTCAAACAACTTTATTAAATACAGCGGGAAATGATCTTTCCCCGGAAATGAAACCCTATTATGACAAGGCACTTATCCACTTTGCACAGCCTCAGTTGGTTCACGCAAAGTTCGGACAAAAACGTAATATTCCGGCCAATAACGGTACAGAGGCGGCTTTCAGAAAATTCTCGCCTTTGCCTAAGGCTTTAACACCCCTTACAGAAGGTGTTACACCGGCAGGAAATGCTCTTAACGTTACCAAAATGTCCGCTAAGGTTAAGCAGTACGGCGACTACATCACAACCAGTGATATTTTGAATCTTTCATCCTTTGACAACATTGCAGAGGAAACTCAAAAGGTGCTTGGCGACCAGGCAGGCAGAACCCTCGACACCGTTGTTAAAGAAATTATTAACGCAGGTACAAATGTACAGTACGGAAACGGCAAAAAGGTTTTAAGAAGCGCACTTTCAGGCGGCGAAGATACCGGTAACGACTACCTTACGGTTGACGCTGTCAGAGCTGCCGTCCGCACTCTGAAGCGCAACAATACAAACCCCTTAAAGAACGGGCATTATGTAGCAATAATTCACCCGGACGTTGCCTATGACCTTATGGCTGACCCTGAATGGCAGGCCGTAAAAGCAGGCTGCGACCCTGAGGACTGGTACGAAGGAGCTATAGGCCGCATTGCCGGAGTTGTTTTTGTTGAATCCACCGAAGGTAAGGTTTTCTCATGTGAGAATCTTATTGCAGGCTCAAAAAAGCTTACTGTTTCAAGTGTACTGAACGATACTATTACAGTTTCCGAACTGGTTACAGCCGATGAAGCTGCTGCTTTGGTTTCCAGAACCTTGCTTATAGGAAGCTATGAGATGGAAGTAACAGCTGCTACTGCCGGAGCGGCAGGCGCAGCTACCGTAACGGTAAGCGTGCCTTCCGGCGTAACACTTTCAAGCGTTATTTCAGCCGGTGGATTCCTTTACGCAGGCGAAGCCGGCGCAAAGGCAAGAGATATTTACTCTACCCTTATTATCGGCGCAGACGCGTACGGCGTTACGAATATAGAGGGCGGCGGACTTGAGACTATTGCAAAGCAGGCAGGCTCAGCCGGCACAAGCGATCCTTTGAATCAAAGAAGCACTATGGGCTGGAAGGCCACTCAGACCGCTTGCATACTTTCTCCCGAATTCATGGTAAGAATTGAAACAGCCTGCTCTTTTTAGTTCACAAGAGCTTTAATTAACTAATATCCGAAGCCGCTTTTAAAGCGGCTTCGGACTTAAGAAAGGAGATTGATTATGAATAAGAAAAATTCAGTTGATGACTATTATGAAGAAAAGGTGCCCGTTTTTATCCCAAGAAAGCACGAAGGAGAAGAACAGATTACCGTTACCTTAAACGGAGTTAATTATTTGATTCAATGTGCAAAGCAGGTCATGGTTCCAAGAAAGGTTGCCATGGTCATTAAAAACAGTAATATGCAGGAAGAAAATGCTTACCGCTACATTTCAGGACTTACTGAAAGATAGGAGTGAGGTAAATGGATATAGAACTCAGCTCTCAGGGAGCGGAATTTTCCGGCGGCGTCGATGATTTTGAGGGAGGCTATTCTGATTATAAATTAGCCTCCCATAGGGATAAAGCACCCCTAGATCATGCCGACGGAAGCGTTACCGACGCAAAAATCGGAAACCGCACCATAACAAACCCGTCAGGCGCAGGAACCGTATCGGGAAATTTGACCGAGCTTCTTGAAACGGTTTCTAGGTCAGCGGCATCCTCCGTCAAAACCGTCAACGGAAATGCCCCCGACTCTTCGGGAAAGGTTACTTTGGATATTGACTCCAAAGTCACTTCTCACAATGATAGTCCTGCAGCCCACACGCAGCTTTTATCGGGATACGCAACAAATGCAAAGCTTACAGAGCACCAAGGCAGCAGCACCGCACATCAGGGTATATTGTCTGCTTATGTGAAAAGCCAAGACCTTTACAGCCATGCACATGACAGCACAGCTCACAGCGAAGCCCTTTCGTCGTACGTAGCAAAAAGCAGTGTTCTAAGCACCTATTTAGAAACGGGCATTGACCCGGTTAACGGAACCGCTGTAGCTTCCGCTATATTAGGCAAGGAAAATTGGGGAAACAAGGTAAAGGCTGTAAGCCCCTCGTCAACAGATGATGAGTATCCGTCTGCAAAGGCCGTTTATACCGCTGTAAATGCTAAACAGGATACACTTACTTTTGACAACTCTCCAAAAGAGGGAAGCACCAACCCTGTCACAAGCGGAGGGACTTACGCCGCTTTAGATACCAAAGAAAAAAAGTCCAACAAGGTAACATCCCTGTTACCCGGCAGCACTGATGATGAGTATCCGTCAGCAAAAGCGGTTTATTCTGCTGTAAGTGCGAAGCAAGACGCACTGACCTTTGACACCGAACCCAAATCCGGCAGTACGAACCCTGTGACCAGCGGGGGAGTGTATGAGGCTTTGAGTTCAAAAGAAGAGTCCCTTTTAGATTATATCGACAGTGTATCGACCAATATGGTTAATAATTATCAGGGCAAATTAGCTTATGATGATGTACCAACCTCAGGCAGCTTCAATATGGTCAATAGCGGAGGCATCTATACGGCCTTGGATACCAAAGAAAATGCATCAAACAGAGTGACTGCAATATCCGGCACCAGCACCGACAGGCAGTATCCTTCAGCTAAAGCTACCTATACCAACCTTTCAAATAAGGTTGATAAAGTTTCAGGCAAAGGTTTATCTGAAAATGATTTTACAAGTGCACTGAAAACCAAACTTGAGGGATTGGCAAATGTTGCCGCAAGCGGCAGCTATAATGACTTAACAAATAAACCTACGGAAAAAACAACACCTCAGGAGACTGTCACTATTGATTTGATGGCATCGTATACAGGCGGCTGGTCAGACCTTAAAAATTATCGTCAGGCAAGCGGCAGCATAGCACAGACAGATGCCGTGGCAGGGTATATGACTAGCTTGCAAGGTATTCCGGTAACAGCGGGAGTGACTTATACATTTACTCATTTTAAGGGTGATGTTGTTGTATTCCCCAACAATACGCCGACAGGTGGTAAAACCATTGCCGCAGATGACACCGGCCTTGCATTCAGCTCAGGCAGCACAACCACCATAAGAGTGCTGACTATCCCTGCCGGATATTCATACATCTATTTCAATGCTATATATTTAACCGAGTACAGCATATACTGCAAGCCTTCATATTTTACATACACTTACACCCATAATTTAGACCCTATTGTTACAGTGCCGTACTTAAATGTATCAATGGGAAATTTAACATCTGATACGAAAAGCATTGTATCACCCCTTTATGGCAAAAAAATTGCTTGCCTAGGTGACAGTATTTTTCAGAAAACTGACACAAACGGGAAAACAGTAGGTGATTATATAAGCAGCAGAACGGGTACAACCGTTTATAATTGCGCCTTCGGAGGCACAAAATGCTCTTATGATGCTTTGCAGTATTACAGCGATCTGTCCTTTACAAAATTAGTTGATGCAATCACGTCGGCTTCATGGACAAGCCAGGATGCGGCAACTACCGGAATCGGAAATACTGATTTTACCACTATTTTAACACGCTTGAAAGCTGTTGATTTTTCAAAGATTGACATATTAACCATAGCTTACGGTACCAATGATTTTACCGGTAATATGTCGCTTGACAATACCGGCAATACAACCGATATAACATATTATAAAGGTGCGTTAAGGTATGGCATCAATAAATTATTGACCTCTTATCCGCAGCTGAAAATAGTTTTGGTAACGCCATATTTTAGATTTTGGTATGATAGCGCCACACAGATATATACATACCCGGATACTAAAACAAACACAATACCCCTTTTATTGGGTGATTATGTCAGCGCAATGAAATCACTTGCCACTGAATATAATCTGCCTTATATTGACGGCTTTGCCGATATGGGCATCAACAGGTTGAACTGTACGTATTACATACCGCAGTCAGACGGCACACACCATAACGTATACGGCAAGCAGCTGTTAGGCGGAAGAATCGGCGGAAAGCTTGCGGCATTGTTTTAAAAGGGCATAGGATACAAAGTGGGCAAGCCTTAAAAAACAAAAACAAAAAATTTTCAAAAACCGTCGGCAGACTGTTCTATCCGAAGCTGCATTGACGGGAATAGGGTGTATTAATGAAGAAATTTGAATTTTCAAAAATAATTGTAGGTCTGGTTATGCTATCTTATTTTGTTACATTGGCTTTTGGCCTGATTGTAATTTGGCGTTTGATTGCTGATACATCGACCTATGTATCAACTGCGCTTTGCGGCTTGTTCTCCTTTGCGGGAACAGCCGCCACCGCTGTAATTGCATTCTATTGCAATAAGGCAAAAGCTGAAAATGTTGAAAAAATCAAAAATTTTCAAGGTTCACAAAATTTACAGGGAACAGGGGAAACAGAAGAAATACAAAATTTGCAGGAGGAGAAAAATTATGTCTAAGATTAATTGGAAAACCAAGCTTACGTCCAGAAAGTTTTGGGCTGCGGTTGCCGGATTTGTAACTACAGTAATAACTGTTTTTAGAATCGATTCGCTGACTGTGGAGCAGGCGACGGCTATGGTTTCTGCCATCGGACTTCTTATTGCATATATAATCGGGGAAGGATTGGTGGATTCCGCAAAAAGCAGTACTTCCGAAAGCGGCGGCAGTGCCGCCGTCAGAAGTACCGTACAGGAGGGAAGCACTGCCGGTGGCAGTGCCGATACTGTGCAGACAGGCGGCAATTCCAAAAAAGGCAGCGGCGGCACTGCCCAGAAAAGCAATTCCGCCCTCGAGGGAAGCTGTGACTTTCCACAGGATAGCGGCAGCTTGGTTTCAGGAGGAAGCAGCGATGGAAATAACTGAGGTAAGCTATTCATGGGGCAGTCCGCTAACTGACAGGCAGGTAACTGAATATATAGTGCTTCATCACAGGGCAGGTGCCGGAGATGTAACTTCCATACATAAACTCCACAGATACACGAACCTTTGGGCAGGCATCGGATATCACTATTATGTCCGCAAGGACGGAAGCGTTTATACCGGGCGTCCCAAAGAAAAGGTTGGCGCTCACTGCTCCGGCCACAATTATAACTCTGTCGGTATTTGTTTTGAAGGCAACTTCCAAAATGAAACTATGGGGGAGAAACAAATAAAGTCAGGCAAAGAATTGATTGCCTATTTAAGAGGTATTTACCCCGGGGCAAATGTTGTACGTCATAAGGATCTGATTACAACCGACTGCCCCGGAACAAACTTTCCTAAGGAGCTACTTTCTTATTCAAGCGATGAGGCAAGCAAAGATTCAACGGTCAGTAATTTAATCGGTGACGGTATTATAAAAAGGGAGAACGCAGCTAACTGGGAAGCTTTTTTATCCGGCAATGCCTTAGTCATCCCGGATTATGTAAGATCTCTTCTTGACCGCTACCATGAGAAGGTGAAATAATGGATGACAGGCTTTGCGATGAAAAGATGAAAAACATTGACGAGAAAGTAGAAAGAGAAGAGAAACGCATTGAAAAGCTTGAAGAAAACAGCATGAAGCTTACAGAGCTTTCCGTCCAGCTTACAGAAATTATAAAATCCCATGCATGCTGCTTGTCAGACCATGAAGAACGTCTTGACAGCCTTGAGAAAAGGCCGGGCATGTGGTTTGATAAAGTAATAGCTGCAGGCATTTCCGCATTGATTGCCGCGTTGGTTTCCGCTTTATTTTAAAAAGTTACAAATAACCTTAAAAAGAGCCTGAAAGGCTCTTTTTAAGGTTATTGACTTACCAATATTTTCTTGATATAATTTTACTATGTAATCTTTACTGAAATTTTAAGGTGGCAAGTCTATGAAAAAACTTACTGATGTTTTAAGCTCAATTTTATATTTAGTGCTTCTTTTTGCCTTATTTCTTTTTATTTATTTCAACATAGGCTACGGCGGCACCACTTATTTTGTAAGATGCGCGTTTGTAATTATTGCGGCACTGGTCTTCGTGTTTGCTTATAAAAGCCCTTATTCCGCTTGGATTTCTGCTATTACGGGTGCTGCTTTTGCTATTTTTGGTACCTATGAGAGTTTCATTACTTTTAATGCAATTGTTCTGGAAATGATAATTTCAGCTTTGGCAGTGCTACTTATCGGAATCTCAGGGCTTATAATAAAGAAGGAGCCGCCCTTTTGGTTAAAAAAAACAATTTCCGTAATAGGCTGCGTTGCCTGCGTTGGCGGAGGGCATCTTTTGATGAGTTCCTTCTTTTATCTATCGTTATGGAGCGTCGAGTCTGAAAAGGTAGTTATCAGCGGTGAAATTCTTTTGTGCTGCGGCGCATTTTGGGCACTTTTAGTTCTTTTGTGTATGTTCTTTTCCCGGGAAAGAAAAACCGAAGGATTTATTTGCGCTTCTTTTGCGGCACTGGCCTTTTTATCGGAATTATATTTGTCAAATTGGAGTTTTCCGACAGCTGTTTATGACTTGGCAATTATATTTATCCTTGCACATATCTTAGTAATTGCAGCATCTCTTTTTTCAGCGTTTAAGGGAAACGGTATAAATGCCGGAAATTTTCCAGAGAGGCCGGAAATGTAATTTATCTAAAGCAATACTTTTTAAGCGTGGCTTTCTTTTCATTTTACGACTGTAAATCCATATACTTTATAAAAAATTTCAGGTAAAATTTAGTAAACTAAAATCAAGGGAGGGTTATTATGCAAGCAGCTAAAAAAATAACCGAGGACTTAACATGGGTAGGTGCGGATGACAGAAGGCTTGCTATGTTTGAAGGCGTATATTCTGTGCCGGGTGGAGTTTCTTATAACTCCTATTTATTAAATGATGAAAAGACAGTGCTTTTTGATACTGTTGACAAGGCTGTATCGAAGCTGTTTTTTGAAAATCTTAATTATGCCTTAAACGGAAAAAGCCTTGATTACCTCGTTGTTCATCATATGGAGCCTGACCATTCTGCCGCTATGACGGAGCTTATTCTAAGATACCCTGATGTAAAGATTATTTGCAGCGCAAAAATTCTGACAATGATAAAACAGTTTTTTGACTTTGATATAGAGGCAAGAGCGGTAATCGTTAAAGAGGGCGATACCTTTTCAGCCGGAGGGCACACACTGACCTTTTTTATGGCGCCTATGGTGCATTGGCCTGAAGTTATGGTTTCCTATGACAGTAAGGACAAGCTCATCTTTTCAGCAGATGCCTTTGGCAGCTTCGGCGCTGTTAACGGAGCAATCTTTTCAGATCAGGTTGACTTTAACACCGATTACATGGGTGAAGCCAGGAGGTACTATACCAATATTGTAGGAAAATACGGCGCTCAGGTTCAGGCTTTGCTTAAAAAACTAGCCGGTCTTGAAATCAATATGATCTGCCCTTTGCATGGCTTTGTCTGGCGCACCGGCCTTAATGACTATATCGAGAAATACCGCCTTTGGTCAAGCTACCTTCCTGAAGAGACCGGTGTGGTGATTGCCTATGCATCAGTTTACGGCAATACGGAAAATGCCGCAAATGCTTTGGCTTGCCGCATTTTCGATTCCGGTATAAAAACCGTAATGTTTGACGTTTCAGTTACTCCGGCATCCGAAATAATAGCCGCATGCTTTCGCTACAGCCACCTTGTATTTGCTTCAACAACATATAATGCAGGAATTTTTGTTACTATGGAAGCGCTTCTCCACGATTTAGCTGCCCATAATATTCAAAACAGGACGGTTGCTTTTATAGAAAACGGCTCTTGGGCTCCTACAAGCAAAAACCTGATGAGTGAAATTTTTAAGCCGCTTAAAAACATTACCGTATTGGAAGAAACATTAAGTATTAAATCGGGTCTTAAACCTGAAAACGAGGCGGCTCTTAATGCCTTGGCGGAGTCCGTCATAGCTTCATCCAAGCTTTCAGCAAAGGATAGCGGGGCTCAATCCGGCAGTATCGATCCTAAGGCAATGTTTAAAATAAGCTATGGACTTTATGTTCTTACCGCAAGAGATACCAAAGATAACGGCTGTATTATTAATACGGTAAACCAGGTTGCCGATAATCCAAAACGTATTGCTATTGCGGTAAATAAGGCAAACTACACCCATGATATGATAGTAAAAACAGGTATATTCAATGTAAGTGTGCTGAAAGAGGAAACACCCTTTAATGTGTTTAAGCATTTTGGGTTTACGAGCGGACGCAATGAAGATAAATTTAAAGATGAAAAAGTGCAGAGAAGTCAAAATGGATTAGCTTATATAACCGAAAATACCAACTCGTTTATTTCCGGCAAAGTAATATCCATGACGGACTTAGGCTCTCATACGTTATTCATAGCCGAAGTTACAGAGTCAGAAGTCTTATCGGACAAGCAATCAATAACTTATGATTATTACTTTCGGCACGTTAAGCCGAAACCAGAGATAAAGACGGAAGTAAAAAAAGGCTTTGTATGTAAAATATGCGGATATGTCTACGAGGGAGAGGTGCTCCCGCCTGATTTTATTTGCCCGATTTGTAAGCATGGAGCTGAGGATTTTGAGCCTATCAGTTAGGCATTATGCCTAATAAATATTTTTAAAAGAAAGGAGGACAAATTTATGGATAAGTATGTATGCGATCTCTGTGGTTATGAATATGACCCTGAAGTAGGTGATCCCGATAACGGTATTAAACCCGGAACAGCTTTTGAGGATATTCCCGAAGATTGGGTATGCCCTTTATGCGGAGCCGGGAAAGACCAGTTTTCTAAAGCTGAATAATAAGCAAAATAAAGAAAGCTTCGATTGAAAAGGGGTTCAATCGAAGCTTTCTTATTTATTTTAAGTATTATATTTTATTATTATCTGTTCGGTGGTATGTCGGTACGACCTTGCCGATAGCTTCCTTTATTTTATCCGGATTACAGGTTTGAACCGCTTCTCTAAGTATATCCAGCTTTTGTTCTACCTCTTCCATAGTAAAATCCGAAGGACGTCCAATAAATATTTTTTCATGAGAGGTATCCTTTAAACCTTCCTCGCTCATTAACAGTTCTTCATAAAGCTTTTCGCCGGGGCGAAGGCCTGTAATTTCAATAGGAATATCAATTTCCGGTCTATATCCGGAAAGCTTAATAAGATTAACGGCCAAATCATATATTTTAACCGGACTGCCCATATCAAGTACAAAAATTTCTCCGCCGTTTGCGGTGGCCGCCGCCTGAATAACAAGCTGTGCCGCTTCAGGTATGGTCATAAAAAACCGAGTGATTTCTTTGTGGGTAACTTTAATGGGACCGCCATGGGCAATCTGACGTTTAAAGAGCGGAATAACGCTCCCGTTAGAGCCTAAAACGTTTCCGAACCTTACTGCTACGAATCTTGTATTGCTTTCCTTAGCCATAGCCTGTACAATCATTTCACAGACACGCTTGGTTGCACCCATAACATTAGTCGGATTAACCGCCTTATCCGTAGATATCATTACAAATTTTGAAACGCCGTACTTATCTGCGCATTTTGCCACATTATATGTTCCAAAAATATTGTTTTTTATAGCTTCGCCGGGGCTTCCTTCCATTAAAGGCACATGCTTGTGTGCTGCCGCATGAAAGACTATATGAGGACTATATGCGGAAAAAAGTGAATTAAGCCTTCTGGTATCTCTGACAGAACCTATTATAACATCTACGTTCAAGTCCGGAAAAAGGTCCTTAAGCTCCATTTGAAGCTCGTAGGCATTGTTTTCGTAAATGTCGAAAACTACAAGCTGTTTAGGATTAAACTTTGCAATCTGACGGCAAAGCTCGCTGCCGATGCTTCCGCCGCCTCCGGTAACAAGAACTACTTTATCTGTTATGTCTTTTGCGATGGCGCTGTTATCTAAAACAACAGTATCTCTCGCCAGCAAATCCTCAATCTGCACATCTCTTGTTATTGGCTTGAGATCTTTTTCTTTAAGTGAGTTTTCAACGTGTGTCATAATTTTTAAACGACACTCGGTTTTGCTGCAAATATTAATTATATCAGCTTGTGCGGCAGATTTTAACGAAGGAATTGCTATAAAAATTTCCTGTACCGCAAATTTCTCACAAACTTCCGGAATGGCATCAATATCGCCCAAGACTTTTACATCTTCTATATAAGAGCCGATTTTTGCCCTATCCTTATCAACAAACCCGATTACATTATAGTAAATCGGAGAATTGGCATTGGTGGTCAAATCGTGAAGCAATAAAGTGGCTGCGCTGCCTGCACCTACAATGAGTACATTAACCATAGTAGAAGACGCATTTTTATGCTTTCTCATTTTTAAAATGCGGTACAGCGCTCTTACATACATTCTGGAAAGCATAATCCATATTATAATGGATGCGTTAAAAAGGAATGTGAAACGTTCACCCACAACAATAAGGCTTACGCTGCAGCTTACTAAAGCTGATATAAAAAGCGACAGCAACAGATTGCAATAATTTTTAGTACCTGCAAAGGCCCACATAACCTTATGGTTGTTTGTCATAACAAGTACAAACAAATAAACAACTATAGTAAAAGCAAAAAACAGCCAGTCATCAGGATTTAAAGAAACAAAGACCAAAAAAAGGTTTTTCCAGCCGATGCTGTAATCCATAAAGGCATTAGTGCCTAAAAATGCAAGGAATGAAAAGATTATATCAAGTATTAAAAGGTATCTGTTTCGTGTTAACTTTTCAAATAATGCCAACATACAACACCCCCCGATGCAACTTTGTTTTTATAATATACCATAAATCATTATCATGCGCAATAGTTTTAACCAAAAAAATAACTTTTCGTGCTTAATGAAAGGCAAAAAATTTTTAGCTGAGCTTTCCGGTTCAGCCGGCAATAAGCCCTAAGGCAGGGTTGATTATACCTTGACTTTAAATACCTTGCATGTTATAATTTGTAAGAAAATACAATAGACCTGTCTTCGAGGCAGGATTATCGGATAGGTCTTTATAAAGGAAGTTATTGAATGAAAAAGGTAATGCTGGTATTCGGCACCAGACCCGAAGCGATAAAAATGTGTCCTCTTGTAAACGAAATAAAAACAAGAGACAATATTGATACTGTTGTATGCGTTACAGGACAGCATCGCCAGATGCTGGATCAGGTTTTAAATGCCTTTAACGTTATTCCCGATTATGATTTATCGGTTATGAAGCAGGGGCAAACCCTTTTTGATATCACAACAAATATTCTTATTAAAATTAAAGAGATATTAGAGCAGGAGAAACCGGATGTTGTGTTGGTACACGGCGACACGTCTACTACCTTTGTAACTGCCCTCGCTTGCTTTTATCTTCAAATCCCGGTGGGCCATGTGGAGGCAGGTCTTAGAACCTATGATATTTATTCGCCCTATCCCGAGGAATTTAATCGCCAGGCTGTCGGCATAGTGGCTGCATATAACTTTTCACCCACTATTTTGGCAAAGAATAATCTGGTCAGGGAAGGGAAGAATCCGGAAAGTATTTATGTTACCGGAAATACGGCTATTGATGCTCTTAAAACTACCGTAAGAGAGGATTACAGCCATAAAGAACTTTCGTGGGCCGAAGGTTCAAGGCTTATTATAATTACCGCACACAGGAGAGAAAATCTCGGAGAGCCTATGCACCATATGTTC
>JAUZPY010000046.1 GCA_030705805.1 Bacillota bacterium
CTCCCGAAAACTTTACAAGGATGTCCCAACTCTTTATACTTCCGGCAGTATCATCGGTTCTTGTATAAAGTCTGACACCGGATATTGTAGTTGCAGTATCAAAGTTGATTGTAAAGTCTACAGGGCCGGTCATAGCACTAACCATTGTGCTGTCAACCAAAGCTGCGCCGCCCTCACTGTGTGTACCAAGGCTGCCATCAATTATGTTGGTAAGGTCGGAAATAGCAGGCCCATCAGCGGTGTTTTTTAATGCCACACCTTGTGAGTCTGTTGCCGTAATAGTCCAACTCCCGGCGCCTAATTCATCAGCTGCAATAGGTGTTCCGGTTGCAGAGATGTTCATGGGCACAGTAATACAAAGGCTTAATACCATTGCAATTACCAGTGCCAATGAAAGTGATCTTTTCATAAAAATTCCTCCTTTATTCATATAGAGCATTCTAACTCTGAAGTTCCCCACACATTCTCCAACCTATGATAAGAATTGCCAATATATAACGCCGGGTTAAATTTCCTAAAAATTTCACCCGGCTCTATACCAAAATAAAGGTTAGTTATAACTTAAATATACTTTTAAGATATAACTTCCCTTACCCCAAACTTTATATTATCATTTTTATTTTTTTAATTCTATGACTTTTTTTTGATTTTAATTTTGTTTTATTTTTCTGCGTTTTGCACAAACTCTTAAACTGTTTATTGTGCATTTTTAATTAGTTTCTCCTGTTTTTAGCAAATACTTTCCAAAATAGCTATATTCTTAACAATAATTTAGCATATTTGGTATTAAAAACCATAAATAATTTTTTTGCATTTTCAAAATGCAAATTTGTTGTCATCACTTTCTTGAACGTAAATACAACCGATTTCTTGAACGCCCAAACTGCCCTTAATGTGCGCTTTTCCTCCTGTTATCGTTACTTCGGCAGGAGATTCGTTCCAAGCATCATAATAGGTGTTTCCTTCCTTATGGTCTACTACAAGAAGGTCGCCCCTATAGGTAGCAAAGGCTCTGTTATACAACGTATATATGGTTTTCCCGAGGGTGCCAAACTTATTTGCGCAAATGGCTTCAGATGGAGTATCTATCATTGTTTCAGGATTATCTGATGCAAAACAATCAGCATATTTTTTCTTAGTCATAAAGGACTTAGCCATAAACCTTCTGCCTCTGGTTTCTTCTGCGTCCCAGAAGGAGTCGTATATTGCTTCACCGTTAAAGAATGTAGATTTCAAGGGGGTCCATGTTAAGTTTCTCATAGCCATTGGGAGTATAAGCTGAACTATTTTAGGAAATGCAAAGCGATACATGTTTGTAATAACCTTTGAATAAGTATCGTCCCCGTCCCCTGCATGATAGCCTGTTTCAATCATTTCAGCTATTGAGTCAAGTATATGGTAACTGATGTTACAGTCAATATATCTTGCATTTACATCAACCGCAGCATATTCACCGTAAAGAACCACTTCTTCCGGCATAGCATCTTTAAGTTCTGTAATAAATTCTCTGTCTGTCTTTAACAGATTTGAGGGAACTTCATGTCCATGCCCTTCTCCCCAGCAGCGGTTATCTACACGCAGGCTGAATTCATCAACATAGAGAAGCTTTATTCCGGTGTCCTTATAAATTCTTGGATACATAGAAACTGCATACTTTCTCCATTCTTCGTTCGCATGACACATTCTGTATGTTTCTTTTTTTATGTCAATGAAGCTTCCGTCTTTTCGTCTTACACGAAGGTTAGGATAAAACTTTTCAGCTGCCGGATAAACCTCGGATAATAATGTAGGATGAAGATACAAAGACATTTGTGCGCCTGTATCCTCCATCACCTCATGCATTGCATTTCTGAAGTTCTCCAATCCTCCTAACTCATCGTAATCCGTTGTGCCGAAATTACCCCAAAGCATATGTTTATATTTCGTAGAATAAGTCCAGCCCCACATGTGAAGGATGTCAGGCATACATCCATAAATCTTTTCCATTTCCTCCATAATCTTGTGAAAGCTGTATTCTTTCTTCTCTTCGTCATACCAAATCGGCAATTTCCAAAAATCTTTTACCTCAAAGAAGTCAGTTATCTCAGCTGTAAGCCAGAATTTTTTCCGATACCACATTTTATCCTGGCACTTGTAAGGTTCATACCATGAAGCAAGCCACTTTTTGTATATATTAAACGCCTTATGCCAAGACCCGGAATGGACGGTTATAGAAGTATCCGAACCGGTAAAAGTTTCACCCGGATTAAGCTTCATATACATTGCAGGGTATTCAACAAAGGCAGTGATGCCGGACTTGTACTTGTCAATGCCGTACTTTCTTACCTTAAGGCCTCTTTCTCTTGTGGTCAAAGCAATACCGCCACCCTGGGAAGGACTGAACAGATCAACAAACTGCATTGGAAATGAAGGTGCCGATTCTTCATAAACAGAAATAGTTTCGTTGCTTTCTATATTTTGAAGCTTCGGGAAGAAGTACCACGAATCACGGCTGCCGTCAAAGGTAACTTCGGGAAGCACCGGAAACATAAGTCCAAAGTTCTTCTGTGTGCCGGATAGATTTTTTGCTTCTGCGTGCATTACTGTTTCCCCGTCTTCTCCGAAAGCAATATGTACATTCAGCGTAACATTATCCCACATATATGAAACTTCTGCCCTATCTTTTTCCGCCTTTGCATTTTTAAGGTCAAAGTTTTGAATAATATTTCCGTCTTCCATGCGAACTTTAAGGAAAGCGCCCTTTGCACTTAATTTATTTGTATAAGAATTTTTAAATTCTGTTAAGTAAAGGCCTTCTTTAATATCAAAAGTCATTTTTGATGCGCCGCTTGAAACTGTTAAAATATTTTGCTCTATGCTTATACTCTGTCCTGCATCAAAGGATTTCTGTGATGATTTTTTAACCTCTTTAATAGGATAATTCAAAATGCGCCCACCTGACACGTTTACTGTTACGGCAGCTATGCAGGTATCCGTATCAAGCATTCTGTCATGGAAAATAATGCTTTTTACCTTGCTTCCGTCTGCATATATTCCATATACTCCCGTTTCTCCCTGTATAACATGGCGCATATTATATAAATTAACGGGGAATGCTTCATCAACACGCCCGTCTTCATATTCAATTTCAACTAAAAACCTCTCTGCATCGTTAACTTTAAGGGGCATCATAACCTCCCCATGCGAAGAGCCGAGTATGGTAGGGTCAGGTGCGCAGTGATTCCATCTTTGATGCATAAGTCCTGACAGGGCAAGAACAAAAAATATTTCTCTCGCTTCCCTGTTTATCGGTACTTTTACAGAGCTGTCTCTGCTTTCCGGTCTGCACAGTCTGCGCTTAGCCATAACGGTAAAGTTTTTTATAATATCCTCGTTCTCTTCGGGCGGTGCGGAAGGCCTCAATACCTTTGCTTCCTTTGAAAATTCAAAAGGAATTGAAAGAAGATTTGCTTTTCCTTCTATAAATCCTGTACCTGATTCTATTTGCGCGGGTTCTAAATTAAATTCAGAATTATACTGTCCTTCAAGGCTCAAGGATTCTAAACCTTCCCTGAAAGTTTCGGTTAAGAGCATTTCAAACCTCTTTGGAAGCTCGCTTTCGCTGCAAGTGTAAAGCTTTGTAATATCTAAAGATGCTTCGGGGGCCTTAGTTCTCAACCTGAATCTTAAACCTGTTACACACTCCCCATTATTTGCTTTAACAATCATTCTGTGAGGCATCCCATCAATAATCAGTTCGTTATAGATTAATAACAGGCGTTCCGCTTTGTCTGCCGCTCCCATAAGTAAAGGCTGTCTGAGTGAATAAAATCTCTGCAAATTCGTTGCCGTGTATTCCATTACAATATAATCTTCGGTGGTTATGCTTTCCTCTGTCGTAAAAATATACTCTTTATTGTCAGGCGCATTGTTTTTTACCTTAAATGTCAGCCTGTTTCCGGCATTAAAAGTTCCTCCTACAGGAGCAGTAAATTTCAAGTCTTTAAACGATTTCATATGAACCCTCCCAGTACCTTTTTTTACATGTTTGGCTGATTGTGCAAAAATCAAGATCTTATTATGATTATATCATAGTAAAATATTTTTTTTCAATAAGTTCATTGCTTTTTTATTTTGATTTTATGGTTTTATTATGTTTCTTGAAATTCAAAGATTCGGAGCATTTAATCATACCTGCTTTATAAATACCAAAAAACGGAGATAGAAAGTCTATTTTATTCTAATGTAAGCCAAATTTTCTTTAGGAAGTTTAAATTGAAGATCAAAGGATGCAGAATCAAAAGATAATGTAAATTCTTCTTCTAATCTCTTTTCATTGTTAAGTATAAGGAGTGAAACTTTATTTTTAGATTTTCCTCCCTCTACGTGAAGACATACGTTATTATCTTCACAACGGTAATTGGTGATAAGGACTCCCGATTCTTGATTGTCTGTTGCAGATGCGGCATATATTCTGTCTCCGTCGCAGTCAGTTTTTACAGCCGTGCCAAGCTTTGCTAGATAGCCAAAGGCAACAAAAGGATACCAAGACGGATCAACTACAGATGTATCATTTTGATTTAATAATCCGGTATAAGAGCTGTGCAGTGAAAAACAATAATACATTGCTTTGTCCACATAATCGGTCTGCTGAAGTATACACATGACCGCCCCATTAAAGCTTGCACCCTCCATAGTATGTTTGCTCAAAAAGCCTCTGCCTTCCATATGGATATTCCACTCGTTTAAATGAGCTTCCGTCTCCTGAAAGCCATACTTATCTAATGTTTTTCTTGCAAATTCAGCATGAGAAAGCACTTCTTTTTCATCTGCAGAATATATATGCCAGGAGAAAAAATCAAGGGGAGCTTTTTCCTCTTTACACATTTTTAAAAAATCTTCAAAATAAGGAATAAAGGTTTGAAGGAGAGGAGATGGATTTTTTCTGGTATTGGTATAGAAGCCGCAGCTTCCATAGCCTCCTATTTTTAAATCAGGGAACTTTTCTTTTAGGTAAATCGAGGTTATTTTATATAGCTCAAAAAATTCCTCTTTAGTGCCGGTCCACATAGGCGGATTTTCCGGCTCGTTCCAAATTTCCCAGTAGGTTATATTAAAGTTAAAGCCATCTGCCCATCCTTTATTATAGTGCATGATAATATGTTCGCAGATTCTTGCCCACTTTTTAAAATCTTTCGGAGGAACAGCAGTGTAGTTCTTGCTTCCCCACTCTATCGTAATGCCGAGACGGTATACAATGTCCGTGCCTGCATCAACAATGCTCTTAATATATTCATCAGTATAATGAAAGTCATAGTTCTTCGGGTCATTTTCATCAGCATCAAAATTTCTGAAAACATTTGGTATGTCCACAAAATTGTGGCCGCCGTATACTCCGCAGCAGTCATGGAGGCGTGAGTATGGGATGTTGCCTTCCCTAAAATATTTGTCTATATAAGTTTGATTGCTACCCCTGGTAAGGTCGTAGGGCGCACAGTTTACTCCATTCAAAGCCTTTATTTTTCCGGTTTTTTCTCTCAAGTTAACATTTATATAGTTCATATTTCTTTCCCCTTTTGTCCTTTCATCTCTTTGCCCTTTTTCGTCTTTTTGCTTTCATTTCCTTGCTTTTTTTCTTTTGTCTTTTTATCTTTCCTCTTACAAGTATTATAACTTTCCTTTTTATGAGTGTCAAGAATTATATAATAAAAAGCAAAAACTAAAAAAGGGGCTGCAGCAATTATGTTTTGCTACAGCCCCTTCCGATTTTGGCACTTAATTAAATTTTATCCAGCCTTTTGAATGCACTTCACTCTTTCGAGCTTTTTAATATTAAAATAATTTTCTTAAAACGGGGCTTTGCCGGATCTATGAATCTGAATTTCATCAGTAACAGCATTACCTCTGTGAAGCAGCAAGTAAAGCACTGCATCTGCCACATCTTCAGGCATTATCATTCCTTCAGACGAAAGATCGGGTCTTGAAATTTTTATCATATCCGTATATACTCCTCCGGGGCTGACGGCATGTACTCTTATGCCTTCAGTGTAAACCTCATTTGCCAAGGATTTTGTAAAGCCTAAAAGTGCATGTTTTGATGCCGAATAAACGCTTTGAAGCGGATAGCCTTTATGTGCCGTAACAGAAGCAATGTTTATGATAGTCGGGCAGTTAGAATTTCTAAGATAAGGTAAAGCTGCCTGACACAGCATAAAGGGGACTTTTGCATTGGTTTCCATTATAAGATCATATTCTTTTTCAGTGATTTCTTCAAATTTTCGGGACTGAGCTATACCTGCGTTATTGATTAAAATATCAAGTCCGCCAAAACAATTTGCCGCCTTTGGTATGCACTCCCTGCGATAGTTTTCATCAAGTAGATCCCCTTCAAGAATGTAACACTTCGAAAAGCCTGATACCAGGTTTTGTGTTTCACGAAGCTTATCTATATTTCTTCCGCATATTACAAGGTTCACGCCTTCTTTGGCAAGTTCCAACGCTATGGCTCGCCCTATACCTTGACCCGCTCCGGTAATCAAGCAAACCTTACCGCGTAAATCGCTTTTCATTCCTCTATGCCTTCCCCTTCCATAATGTGCTCTTTTATACCGTTTAATTCTTTGATGTTGTCCTTGTGATTAACGTCAAAGACTTCAATTGTATTATCTTTTTCTTTGAGCAATCCTCCCGGTACATAAAGTGTATATTGGGGGCCTACTTCCCAGAATCTTCCGATATTAAAGCCGTTTATTACAACAAATCCTCTTCCCCAGCCTCTCATATCAAGGAAGGTATCAACGCCTTTATTTGCATCAAAAGTACCTTTTAAAAATACCGGCTGATTATCCTTTATGTCGGTCAAAGGCTTATAGGAAAGGCCCGAAATGTCATTCATCGGCAGAGTTCTTGTATGCCAGTGGTAATGCTTTGCAAATTTAAATTGAACATAACCTAAGATCCCTTTTCTCTCAAAGTTAATATTCTTTCCGGTATTGATTCTTGCTACGTTTTCCACCAATACATCCAGATGTAAATTCCTGTCTGTCATATCAACTTTAATAGTTTCTTCTTTCCTATCACGGGTATATTTTCCTAAATATTCACCATCCCCGTAGAGAGTAGCTCTGTCCCTTAAACCACCTATGTTTATATTACACTTTCCTGCCTCGGGATAACCCTCAATGCTAGTTGTATACAAAATAAAGCCATAATCCTGACCATAATCCTCCATTGGTTTAGGACCAATAGAGTCAGCTTCTGTCTCTGTTAAAGCGTCCAGATTGTCAAACAAGTAAGCGCATTTGCTAAATTTTATATTAAGCTTTTGAGCTTCGTATGGATAATCTTCCTTAGGCCTTACTTCCTTACCTAAAAATTTATCAAGTTCTGCTCTCATCAAATAATATTTTTCTTTCGGCACCCCGTTTTCGCTTATGGGAGCGTCCACATCATAGCTTGTTGTATGGGCTATATATCTAGACGGTGTTTGAGGTTTTGACCTAAAGGATGTTCCCTCTATTGCGCCTGAGAAAAATCCAAAGTTTGTGCCGCCTGTAAACATATATGAGTTTACAAAGCCTCTTTCCAGACATTCCTTATAAGAAGCTGCGACCTCGGCTGGATCACGGTAATAGAAAGGATCTCCCCAATAGGAAGAACAGCCTGCCCATAATTCTCCCACAAAGAAGGGATATTCCGGAAATCTTTTCTCCATGTAGTCTGCAAATATCTTACAAGTACCCGGAGTAGAGCGAAAATTTGCTCCTAAAAAGGTGCCGGGAAGAGAACCTATATTAAGCATAGATATTTCGTTGTCTGTTGTATAAAAGGGAACGTTAACTCCAAGGTCTTTCATAGTGTCAGCTAAAAACTTCAAATACTCTTTGTCATAGCCTGATCCGCCGTATTCATTTTCAACAGCAACCATTATAATAGGTCCGCCGTTCGTTGATAAATATGGTAATATTCTGGGAATAAGCTCTTTATAATAATTCTTAACAGCGTTAAGGAAAGAAGGGTCGCAGCAGCGCGGCTCCATATCACGCTCTTTTAAAAGCCATGACGGCATTCCTCCAAAATCACATTCAGAGCAAATAAAAGGTGCCGGTCTAAATAATACTTTCAGGCCTAACCCGTCCGTTAATTTAAGGAATTTTTCAAGATCCAATATGCCTTCAAAATTAAACTTACCTTTCTTGGGTTCATGTAAGTTCCATGGCACATAAGTTTGAATTGCAGTAAGTCCAAAATCCTTCATTAACAAAAGACGTCTTTCCCAATCTGTAGGATATATTCTAAAATAGTGAATGTCCCCCGACGCAAGAAAAAACTTTTCGTCATTTAAATAAAAACCGTCTTTTTCAATTCTCAGTAACTGATTTGCCATAAATCTCCTCCCTTTCGTGCCTTATTATACCTACTCTTATATAAAAAGGCAATGGATTATTTTTTATTTTTATGTAATAAATTGTTATTTGAAAATTTTTTTGTCATACATTGACTTTATACATCTAAAGTAGTATTCTAAATTAGATTAAGTTAAGAAGGATTAAAAAATGATTTCAAATGAACAAAAAGCCGAAACGGATATGACAAACGGTCCGCTCTTCGGTAAAATTATAAGCTTTGCCTTGCCTTTAATGGCCACCGGCATGCTTCAAATTGCCTTTAATGCTGCCGATATTATTGTTCTTGGCCGCTGCGCCGGAAGTGACGCTCTTGCGGCGGTTGGAGCTACAACCAATCTTATTTACCTATTAATTAACCTTTTTATAGGTATCTCTATCGGAGCAGCGGTAGCTATATCCCATGCTATCGGAGCAGGACATGAGAAAACAGCCGGAGAACATGCACATAATGCAATAGCGTCTGCCTTAGTTATGGGCGTAGCGGTAGGTATTCTTGGAATAATATTTGCCCGTCCTATGCTAAGTGCTATGCATACGCCTGACCAAATTATTGATATGTCAGTACTTTATTTCAGAATTTACTTTTCCGGCTCTCCTGTTATTTTGTTATATAATTACGGTTCAACTATAATGCGTACCACCGGCGATACCAGAAGACCTTTGATTTATTTAGCTTTAGGCGGAGTATTAAACGTATTTTTAAACCTTTATTTTGTAATAGAATTTCATTTGGACGTTGCCGGAGTTGGCATTGCAACTGTATTGTCCAATTGTATTTCCGCCCTTTTGGTTTTAAGAGCGCTTACTAAGATGCCTAACTGCTGCAGAATCGAATTAAAAAAGGTACGTTTGAACAAAGACAAGTTCATACAAATTATCAAATACGGACTGCCGGCAGGTATTCAATCAACACTTTTTTCCATATCAAACGTTTTAATTCAATCCTCAATAAACGGATTCGGAGCTTTAGCGGTAGCAGGAAATTCTGCCGCAGTCAGCGTTGAAGCCCTTATCAGCACCGGAATAGACTCTTTTAACACCACAGCTCTTACCTTTACCGGTCATAATGTCGGCGCAGGCAAGTATAAAAGAGTTAGTAAAGTCTTTATTTACAGCAGCATCGGGGTTGTAATAATGTCACTTGTTTGCAGCAGCGCTGTATATTTTTTCCGCAGACCGCTTCTGACCTTTTATCTTCCCGACTCACCTGAATCTATAAAATATGGGCTTATACGTATGAGTTACCTTATAATGCCTGAATTTATAAGCGGATTCATGCAGGTTTTTACAGGTCTTTTAAGGGGTATGGGCAAGTCAATTCTTCCAATGATTACTACTTGCTTTGGCGTATGTATACTTCGTATAATCTGGATTTACACAGTGTTTAGAATACCGGAATACCATACCTTGGGCTGTATATACATATCCTACCCTATAACATGGTTTATCACAGCAGCTATTAATGGAATATGCTTTACCTACTGCTATAAACAGCTTTTCAAAAAAGATGTTCTTCTTGAGGTTTAATATAAAACAATATCTTTAGGGAATAAATAATAAAGATGGCGCCGCTTTTTTAAGTGGCGCCATCTTTGCGTAATTTCATATCCTAAGATAGGACTTTTATATTGTGTCAAATTGAGCAGAACGAGCCAAATTTTTTATACCTGACAAAAAATTCTTTATCCTTTTACTGTCTTTGAAATTGTAATTGTCTGTGTATTTCCATCCCATGCCACATCATAGCCGAACTGCTCGGAGATAAGTCTTAATGGAACAAATGTCCTTGACTGTGTAATAATCGGTGTTGCCCTTAATGTGTAACGAACGCTGCCGTAACGAGGGTCTTCTACATAAACAAACTTATTCCATATCTGAAGCTTCATGGAAACGTTGCCGTTTTTAATGCCGATTGACTGATCCTCACCGCTCCATGTAATTTCTGCACCCATTTGCTCCAAAAGACCTCTGAGCGGAATAAGTGTTGAACCGTTTTCAATGTAGGGTGCTACATCTATAGTAACAGTTCCTGTCTTGCCGCCCTTTTCAAACGTAATGTCCTTAGAGCCTATTTTAAGCACATACTTTTCGTTATTTGCCGCAGCCAAGGCATCTCGGTCAGCCTTTGTCTGATAAAAATTCAGCTCTGCGCAGGAAGCTCTGCCGGTGTAGCCGTCTATTATCTCAAATTTCATATAACGAGCAGTTACAGGCTTATCAAAATATACTTCATTAAGCTCAATAGAACACTGGCTCCTTTCATTTTCAAGCACCTCTTTGTAATTTGTGCCGTCTTGACTTATCCACACATTGTATGTAAGCCATACTCCGTTCTTATCGCTTGACTGTCTGGGCAGATAGCTATATCCTGCTATATTGCACTCTCTATTAAAATTAATAATCAGGTTGTACGGTGCGGCTATCCCTGTTTCCGACTGCCAGAATGTATCCGTACCGCTGTCTAAAACAAAACTTGGAGCATGTGAAGCCCACACTGCATTGTCATAGCTTGCGGTAAATCCGCTCTTATCCATAGTGTAAAGTCTTTTTGAATCCTTGTATTCCCTCGCCTCTACAAAAGTCTTAACAGGATATTCACTGTTTTGGGGCAAAAGGTTAAATTCTGCCATTGTGCCGTAGCTTGACTGGCTGGTTAAAACCTTGAACAGAATCTTTTTAACCTTGATATTGCAAAGGAAATCTATGGTCTTTTCATACCTGTTGTCTACAAATTGCTCTTTTGCAATAAGTGTCCACTCGCCGGTGTCTGAATCCGCAGCATAAATTTCCGCAGTCATAATAAGTCCGTGCGAGGTATCCTGTCTGGGCAGAAATGCTAGCCCTGAAACAGTTGTAACATTAGGAAGTGTTACAATAATGTCATAAGGAGGTTTGTCCTGACCTGTAACAACACCTGCCTCGGCTGTGTAGTGCGAATGCCAATAGGTGTTGTTATCTCCGTCTAAAATCCTTTCAATCGGTGCTATCTGTGAATTAACAGTTGCCGTCCAGCCGGTTCTATCAACATAATTTGACTTTGCAGGTGTTGCCGGTGTAGTTGTAGTAGCTGCCGGTGTAGCTGTAGTAGTAGCCGGTGTAGCTGTAGTAGCCACAGATGCCACCCCGGCGGAACCAATAAAATTAATTTCAGCTGCAGTACCGTAACCGGCAACGGTCTTTGTAGCTTCTATCTTAATAGCCTTAACCTTAACTCCGTTCCAAGTTGCAGACTTTTCTGTTCTGTCGCCATTCGTCTCGCCATAGCTGAATGAGCCTGTAAAAACCTTAGTAAAGCTTGTGCCGTCGCTTGATCCATAGATGTTATATTCCAGAATCATTCCAGATGCGTTTTTATCCTGTCTAGGCAGATATTTCCAACCTGAAACAGTTACCTCACTTGGGAATGTTACAGTAATTGTGTGAGGAACTTCATCATGGGATACTACAGTCGTGCCCTCTGCTGTGTAATTTGTATGCCAGTAGGTTGTTGTGTCGCCGTCAAAAGCCCTGCTCACCGGAACCTTTTCAGAAGATGCTGCCACCTTCCACGTGGAATCATATGTAAGCGTGCTTGAATCAGCCAATGCAGAAACCGCCATAAGACTTATGCTGAGGGAAAGTGCAAGTAATATAGATAATAATTTTTTCATTTTTATTCCCCCCTTATTTTAAAAGACCGGATACTTCGTTTACCGTAGAGGATGCAATGCCGTATTTACCCATTGCGTAAACCCCGCCGCCAAAGGATGCAACATCCCAGCCGAAGCAGTCTTTAAGAATTGATGCAGGAACATAAATCATACCGTTTACTGTGGTTACAGGAGCAGTAAGCGTTCCGATCTTTCCGTTAATTCTTACTTCATTTGAGCCGATAACCGTGCAAATCCACTTGTAATTTTCAAGCTTTTCCTGGTTATCTGAAAGGTCATAGGTGTAAATGTAAAACATATTGTGTGCGCTGTCATATTCTGTCTTCGCTCTGCCGTAACCCATAATCTCGTTAATTGCATATTCGGGAATATAAACTGTACCGTTCATTTCAAAAGGTTTAATTCTTGTGTCAGCCTCGTAAACATTCATCTTGCCACCTGATGCAATCATCTTGTTTGAGCCTGCCTTAATAACCGCAGAGTCCACAAGAGCATTTTTCTGTCCTACGGTGAGAGTTGTCTGCGCAGTTTCAGTGTAAAGATAGTTAAATCTTCCTGAAGGTGCAGCATTTCCGTCAACATAGAAATTGAGCACATTACCATTTACATTTATGCCGTCAGATACTTTAAACTCAAGGTTTACCTTACCTTCCTGTCCGATAGAACTTCTGGGAACTGCAATCTGTAAGGATTTTCCCGAAACGGTGTAGCTTACACCTGTAACCTTTTCCCATTTCCATCCGCCAAGGCTTCTTTCAAGCACGCCGGGGGTTTCTCTGCCTATTACATAGTCATAACCCGAGAAGCCTGTTGCTGCATTTCTGTCTGCATTGATGTACACATTCATCCAGTTAGCAGTTCCTTTAACAATGTCCTTTTTTGTGTTGATTAAGAAATATATATTATTGTTGTCTCTTGCAGCTTTTGCAGAAATAACAGCGTTGTTGACCTTGGTTGTGTAATGGAACTGCTGACCTGTTGCAGCATCCTTGTAGCCGTAGTCATCTCTCTCGTAATCGCCTACATCGTTGATAAACGCAGGGCCAACATTTGCCCACTGGCTTACATCACCGTTTATGTTTATTGTAATAGGCGCACTTGCAGTAGGAGCAGGGCGAACACCCTTGTACTTTCTTACAAAGTCAACCAAAAGATTGTAGTAATCGTCCCCCAGTACACCACGTGAGGGTGCAAAATCTCTGCTGTTTTCATCATCAAAAGTATCAACAAATGAATTTACAAAGCCTGAATAAACATTTTGCCTGTCGGCACTCCACTCATTCCAGCCGTCGATTATAACAAGCTCGGGAGCTACATCAAGCACTAAGGAAGCCTGTTCTCTGAAGAAGTATGCCATTCTCTTACCGTTTTTGGAATAGTCCTCGCCGAAGCCCTCGGAATAGCCCCTTCCCTTGGAATATTCATCGGAAAATACGCTTGGTGTACCATTGCCAAGTACATAGGATTTGTTGATAGCCACACCAAGTGACATAGCTTCGATTCTGCCGTCCGGCTGCTCATTCCACTGGTGCTGAGGATAGCCTTCCAGCCAAGCCCAGTTTTGCAATTTCTTTGATGTTTCGTTACCGCCTGACGCACCGCCTGAGCCTCTTATAGTAAAGAAATTGTCAATTTCATCGAAAATGCCTAAGGTTTCACTATCTCCCGAGGCCGCAACCGTTCTGGCAATCTTTGTGGTGCAGTTGCCGTAAATTGCAGGCTTGCCATCCCAGTAAAACCAGATGTCGGTAAAGTCATTATCCTTAAAACATGTAAAATACAAGGCCTGTAGCAGTCTGTATGATTCATCGCTGGCACGGTTTCCTGTGCAACATGAAATCTTAGGTGCTTTTACACCTGATGCCTTTGCATCTCTGAATGCCTTTGCTAAAGTAAGCAAAGGGCCCATGTAGCCCAGCCCTGCGTTAGTGTAGTCTAAGAAAATTACATCAACACCTGCGTTTGCAAGCAGCACGGCATTTCTTCTATGTACCCAGTAATCAAAACTGTCATAGTAGCCAAAAAGCGGCTCTGACCAGTAGTATTTACCCTTAACATCCCAAGCTGCATTGTTGTAGTCATCCTTAGATTCCGGATGAGCTGCAATAATCTCGGAAGGGATTCTTGCATTGCTTGCATTGGCGTTTATAAACCAGTCCCAGTACCATATGCCCAGAGTTCTTGTATCGCTTTTTACACCGCCAACCTCTTCATAGTCAGCTAAGCTTCTGCCCATATCGTCAGTTGCAGTCCATGTATCATGGTAGTTGTCGATAACTGCACTGTCGGGCACTTTTTCGCTCTCTTTGGGACTTACATATTCATCTTTTGAGAAGGTAACGGATTTAATCTTCAGATAATCTCTGTTGTCCTTACCATAACAAGATACAAGATAGATGTTATGTATGCCTGATACAGGCATATCTACAGAAGCACAAAACTCTGTAGTTCCCTCTTTGCAGACGGTAACATAAGCAACACTGTCACCCTTAACAGGGTCGTCCACGCGGACGGAGAAGGTGTCACTGTTTGCCCCTCCTGGCAACGTGCAGCTTCCTGTAAGCTTAATAGACTTAATGCCAGTCATGTCAACATCCTTAAAGCCAATGTAGCCGCCGTATGTAAATTCATAGGCAGCATCACCCGAAACAGTAACCTTGGAATCGGACTTAAATGCTACCTCCGCCATGGAATAGGTTTTTCCTTCTGCAAAGCAAACGGTAATCATAGACATAACCATTAAAACCGTAAGCAATGCGCACAAGATTTTTTTCATATTTTCCTCCTTTTGCCTTCAGGCAACTTTAGATGGTTTATATAATTATAGGCTGAAGTTTTGCCTTCGCCATAAAAATATCTGATTAAAGGAGTCCTACTTTATTATAGAAAATTTCCATAAGTATTACAATGAAAAAAACAACACAAATTGTTAAAAAACAAACATGTTTTCTTTTTTCTGCGTTTCTCACTTGTTTAATATTATCATACTTGCACTTACCCCTCAAGCAAAAATCCTTATATAAATGAGAAATTTTCATTTCTTGTTTCCCGGCTATAAAAGAGTACCTTCTACTATAATTCTACAATAGAAGGCGCTTATATTCAAGTGTCAGATTTTTCTTAAGCAGTACATAATGCTGGGGGGGTATCTATATTTCAACTCTGTGGAATGTAATGCAGTTTGAATCATGGAAGCTTTCAGAGTTATTCATGGCGGTTCTTGATAGAAAGCTAAGTGTTCTTCCTTCTAAGAGAACACTGGGATACTGAACCCCTACCTTGTTAACGGAGCATCCTTCAAAGTCTAATATTTTGCTTACAAACTCCCAGTTTTCCAAGTCCCTACTGCGGTATACGCAAAGAATCGTTCTTGCAGGTGGAATATTTCCTATTGTATAATACCAACCGTCATCATGCTTTATAATTTCAAATTTTGAATGGGCTACAGGGATTTTGCTGAATTTATAAAATTCCAAATTTCCCTCAGGGTCATCAGCCTTAACCTTTAGAACCATAGCAAGTCCGTTTGAATACCTTGCAATATCATAAATATACTGTCCATCCAGCGATTCCATAGAAATGCCTTCTAAAGCACCGGGTACCCCCTTAATGGCTCCGGGTACGTCCCGCGCCGGTGGAGTAAAACTGGTAAATGTCCAATTTTCCGCATCTAAAAGATCTGCATTTTCATCTATTGATAAAAGAGTATTCCTGAATGTTCCGCATGACCAGCAGCCATATTCAATTCCAAGCCAAAGACGTCCGTGACTTTTCAGTACCTTACCTGCGCTCTTATGAAATCCTTCATTATCTCCATGTGCACAGCAGCTGCGAGCAATTACAGTAGGCATACTCCAGGTTTTTCCTTCATCTTCCGAACAGCCTACCAGTAAATCTCCATATACTCTGGAACAAGCGATTATATATAATTTGCCATGATGAAGAAACATGCTGGGCCAGAAGCAGGAAAATAGTTCCGAAACCAAATACCAGGTCTTTCCGTCATCATCGCTTCTGAATATATTTGTAAAGTTT
This sequence comes from Bacillota bacterium, assembly GCA_030705805.1. Lineage (GTDB taxonomy): Bacteria > Bacillota > Clostridia > CAKSNL01 > HGM11501 > JAUZPY01. The sequence continues at coordinate 16,073 of JAUZPY010000046.1, forward strand.
TCCTGCCTCTGGGCGCCCATTCCTCCTCCGAAAATATCGTGAGAAGCAAGAAGCGAACCGCTCGGAAGTCTTAAAAGGGAGGGTGAGCCTAGGCATCTTCCTGAAAACAGGTATTGTTTATCTTCGAAATGGTTGTAATTAATAAGTGTTCCGGGATAAATTCCGGTATTAAAGAGCCTGCTCGCGCCTTGAAAACCGTTACTGTTAAAAATTGCAATTTCATAAGTAACTCGTGGCTCAAGACCCTCAATGGTGTGCATTTCAGAAGTAAGTCTTTTACTCTTCCACTCTTTTTCTTCCCGTCCTTTATAGCGAACTGTGTGCGGTCCTTTATCGTAATCGTCTTTCCACTGGAAAGTTACAGAAGTGTTGCCCGGCACCAATCTGCAAATGTATGGATGATTAAATTGAAGAACAAAAGGCTTATAGTTCCATTTATTATAACCTTTCATAGTAATTC
>JAUZPY010000047.1 GCA_030705805.1 Bacillota bacterium
GTACCTGGCCTACTTCAAGCTTAAAGGGAAGCTGACCGCTTCTGATTTGAGCAGCTAAGGTTGAAGCGCCCTCCTTATCAAAGCTGCCTGTAATAACGCATTTATCAGAATCAATAACCTGTGTAACAGATGGCTTTGAAACAGCCTTTTCATCAAGGTAAATTCCAATATAGCTATTATCTTTCCCATAATTCAATACTGTCTGAGTTGCTTTTTTGAATGCTTCCCGTCCTGCGCTTGTAAGTTCAAGGGAAACATAGTACGAAGCCGCACTGGCTTGGCTTGTTTGCCCATACTCTCTCTGCGCATTTGCAACGTACTCATTAGTACCTTCCATTAATATATTGCCTTGATAATCTCTAAATGTTAATTTTGCAGTAGATCCCAGAATTGATACAGCCTCCGAAGGGTCCTCAACGTCAGGAATCTCAATTCTTACTGAGTTGTCCTTTTGAACCGTAACCGTAGCATCATAATATGCCTGGCTGTCCAAACGGCTTCTGATTATTGATTGAACCGTATCCATTTGCTCCGCTGTAGGTGTAACGCCTTCTTCAGGTTTAAACTCTATAAGAGAACCTCCAACCAATTCAAGGCCCTGCTTAATTCCATACTCTTTATCAAGAGCACTGGGGAATCTGAAGTCGCCGATTGTTACATCAAACATGCATACAAAGCATGACATAAAAATGATTGCGACAACAATCAAGAATATAATGATGTTTTTTGCTCTCATGTTTTTTGCTCTCATGATTTTTCCTCCTTAAAAACGTATAGCATACCTATTATATATCTTCCAATATTTATAGTCAATAATTTTTTTATAAAAAACAGCCTTCTTCCATAGGAAGAAGGCTGTTTTTGGCGTATTAAAAATGTATTTAACGATACTTTTTTCTTCTTGACCTCACATTAACTCCTATTATCCCTCCTACAGCGCCCGCAAAGGCGCATAGAAGAAAGGTTGCAGCTATACCTTTGTTAAATCCTGGAAAATCAAAAGCAAGAAAACCGGTAATATAAAGTATTATAGCATAAATAAGCCCTGTTCCCGTTCCGGTTAAAAGGCCTTGTTTTTTAAGCTTTCTTGCCCCGGAAAAAGCAGCAATAATTATAGAAAGAATCGCTGTTAATGTAACCATTATCTTTTCGGTTCCCTCTGAAAGGTCTGTCCATAGGTATATTAATGCCAACAGGAAAAGCAATGTGGCAGTTATGAATAGTGCCTTTAAAACACCCTTTAATATAACATACAGGTTTATTTTTCCTTCTTCTTTTAAGTCTTCTCTTTCCCGCATACAAAAACCTCCCCGAAAAGCTTTCATTCTAAGCTATTCGGGGAGCTGTTCTTTTATTACTTATTTTCTTCCGGAGCTGCGTCGTGTGTTGTAAGAGATTTGCTTACAGAACTGCGGCTCATTTTTATTTTTGTCTTATCTGCGGATGTTTCTAAAACTAAATAATCATCTGTTACCTTGATAATTTTACCATAAATGCCGCCGATTGTAACAATTTCATCTCCAACCTGAAGAGCGTTAAGCATAGCACGCTGTTTCTTTTCCTGTTTCTTCTGAGGAAGTATAAGGATGACATAAAAAACCGCGAAAATAGCAAGCATTATAATAAGGCTTGTATAACCACCATAACCGCCTGCTGCTGTCGTTGTTGTTTTTGCGGGTTCTGCAAATACGTTTAAAAACATTTATCTTACCTCCCAATTATAGTTTAAATAATTATATATGAACTCTTGGTATTTTGCAACATATTTTTACAGACGTTTAGATAATACCTCAAGTTTTTCGGCACGGAACGAATCAAATCTATCCTCATCGAGGGCTTTTCTTATGTCTTCCATTAAAGTGTTGTAAAAGTAAAGATTATGGATAACACAAAGTCTCATACCAAGCATTTCTTTTGCTTTGAGTAAGTGACGAATATACCCTTTGGTGTGATTTTTGCAAGAAGGACAACTGCAATTTTTATCTATGGGCGTATCATCTGTCAGGTATTTATTATTATTTAAATTTATTATACCTTCTGACGTAAACAGCAGGCCATGTCTTGCATTTCTGCTCGGCATTACACAATCAAAAAAGTCAACACCCCGCGCTACTCCTTCAATTATGTTTACAGGTGTGCCTACTCCCATTAAATATCTGGGCTTGTCCTTTGGCATAAAGGGTTCAACCGCATCTATCAGTGAATACATTTCTTCTGTAGATTCCCCAACAGCAAGACCTCCGATAGCATAGCCGGGCAAGTCAAGCTCGGCTATCTCTTTCATGTTTTGGGTTCTGAGGTCAGGATAAGTGCCCCCCTGGTTTATTCCGAATAATAACTGATTTTTATTTATAGTCGTATCAAGGCTATTAAGCCTATCCATTTCTTTCTTACACCTATGCAGCCATCTTGTGGTTCTTTTGCATGACTCTTTAACGTAATCATACGGGGATGGATTTTCCACACACTCATCAAAAGCCATTGCAATAGTTGATGCAAGGTTTGACTGAATTCTCATACTTTCTTCCGGTCCCATAAAAATATGTTTACCGTCAATATGAGATTGAAAAGAAACGCCTTCTTCGGTTATTTTCCTTAAGTCTGCTAAAGAAAAAACCTGAAAACCTCCGCTGTCTGTTAAAACAGGTCCGTCCCAGTTCATAAATTTTCTTATTCCTCCAAGGCTGTATATGACATCATCCCCGGGTCTAACGTGAAGGTGATATGTATTTGAAAGCTCCACCTGGCAGTGAATCTGTTTCAAGTCCTCCGCCGAAAGACCTCCTTTAATTGCAGCTGAGGTTCCGACATTCATAAATACAGGCGTTTCAATTACACCGTGAACAGTGGTAAATCTGCCCCGCCTTGCACTCTTTTGTGTTTTCAGCAGTTCAAACATGTTTTCTCCTCTTATACATAATCTAATTATATGTTTTTATCTTCTTTTTTAAACATTACCATGCTAATAAATAAACATGGAATCTCCAAACGAAAAAAACCTATATTTTTCTTTTACCGCCTCTTCATAGGCCTTCATTACTTTATCTCTCCCACAAAAAGCACTAATCAGCATTACCAAGGTGGATTTTGGTAAATGAAAGTTTGTAATAAGGGCATCTATTGCTTTAAACTTATAACCGGGGTAAATAAATATATCTGTTTCCTTCTGGCATGGCGCAACAAATCCGTTTTCATCTGCGGCAGATTCCAAGGTCCTGCATGAGGTTGTCCCAACCGCGATTATCCTGCCGCCTTCTCTTCTGGTGGTATTTATTGCATCGCAGGCTTCTTCATTTATAATAAAATATTCCGAGTGCATTTTATGCTCTTCTATAATTTCAACCTTAACAGGCCTAAAGGTACCTAGTCCAACATGAAGAGTTACAAAAGCCAGTCTTACCCCTTTTTCTTTAATTTGAGAAAGCAGCTCTTCGGTAAAATGAAGGCCGGCTGTAGGAGCTGCCGCACTTCCATCATATTTAGCATATACTGTTTGATACCTTGTCTTATCCTCAAGCTTTTTTGTTATGTATCCCGGCAGCGGAACCTGTCCCAAACGCTCTAAAACGTTTTCAAACAGCCCTTCATAAGAAAATCTTACTATTCTGTTTCCGCCCTCTGCTATAGACAAAATTGTTGCCTTTAGTTCCTTTTCCGGACCAAATACAAATTCCACTCCTACCTTTGCCCTTTTCCCCGGCTTCAAAGCGACTTCCCAATCTGTAGTGTTCTTTCTCTTTAATAAAAGCATTTCTATTGCTCCGCCTGTTTCTGCCTTTTCACCGATAAGACGGGCCGGTATAACCTTAGTATCGTTTAAAACCAGACAGTCGCCGGCATTTAACATGCCGGCGATGTCCTTAAAGCTTTTATGTTCAATTTTTCCCGTTTCCTTTGACAAGGTGAGCATTCTTGATGCAGACCTATCCTTTAAAGGCTCCTGCGCTATCAATTCCTTGGGCAGGTAATAATCAAATTCTTCAAGCTTCATACTATCATCCAATCTCTACATCTGTAAAATAATATTTCAAAATTTCATCAAAGGTATAGCCTTTATCTGCCATTGCCTTTGCACCCCACTGGCTCATTCCTACACTGTGCCCCCATCCGCGCCCTTCAAAAGTATAGGATGAAGCATCGCTTGACTCCAGCTGAGTTAACCCTTCAGAGGTAAGTACATAAGAGGATCCGATTTCTCTTTTAGATAAGCCTTTATCGGAAAGTGTATAAATCGAAAGACCCGATCCCTCTTTTTTTATAGTAAACAGAGTGCTGTTTAATGTCTTAACAGCAGAAAAAGCGCTCCTTATATTATCTTTGGTATATGTTTTAGTATCTTTTGTGCCCGTTATTTTAAGTGTTACTGCATGGCGATTAGATGAATATTCCGTAACCTCAACATTTGTTATATCACCTATATCAATTTTTTTTGCCGCCAAAGCATTCTTTATATCTTCCGCGGTTAAAGTAACTTTCCAGTTGTAATTGCTGGCCTCATTGGGGTTTTCAAAGTCATCCTCTACTCCTCTTAAATAGCCCAAAGCACTGACCCATACATTTTCACTGTCTTCGGTATATCCGCCGTCACAGGAAAAATAGTAGGCTTGAACAACGTTCCCCTTATAATACATTAATGTACCTTTGGTTTCATCAACTGCTTTTCTTACTTTTTCGCCTTCAGAAGATACACCGCCATATGCCTGGCAATGTACGCCGTTACATAAATTGTAGCCATCGGAAGAATGGTTGTTCATTCCCATGACCGTATAGTTTCTAGCACATATTGCTTGAGCTTTAAGAGCTTCAATAGGAAAGCTTTCAGACATTTCCCTGCCCACTACTCCATAAAGATAATCCTCAAGCCCAACACAATTTATAACTAGTATCCCGTTATTTTTCCTAACAAGGCGATAATATCCTCTGTATCCTTTTCCCTCATATTTTATGTACTCTCCATATGGATGGATATCAATTTGGTCTTCGCTGAATTCCAGACCATTTAATATTAATCCTCCGCCGTCTCTTACTTTAACCGTTAGGGTTTCACCAAAAGCTAAAACTCCATTCTCTGTTTTAGGCTTTTCAGTTGCATCGGAAGTACCGCTCCCAGGGGCATCTTCCCCTATATACTTTGAAGAAGTATACATGCCGCCGCTGCACTGAAAGTTTATACTTTGTGCCAAACCGGAAGCGTTTAATGCTACTTTTACTTCCTGGGGTAAGTCATAAGCAGAGGTAGGTATCGAGGCATAAGATATTATTGCAAAAATTAATGCAAACACTATTTTTTTCATAACTATCCTCACTTAGAGCTTAACTCATATTCACCTTTTACCATTATGTAAACTTTTGTTTTTGCATATATTTTACGTCCGTCATCCCTTGGAGACAAAAGATGGTGGTTTGTTTTTACCGCATCATTCGATACTAAGTCTTTTCCTTCAGTTACATCTGTAAATCCACCTGCTGCTCCTGAGTCAAGCTTTACTGTTCCTGTGCCGCTGCGCAGTATAAGTTCTGTGCCCGAACCTGCCTTAAGAGTCGCTCCGGAATTCATTTCTACAACCTCAAAGGTTGAACTTGTACTTGCCGCCTTAGAATCTATATATGGCATAAGAACGTTTTTAATATAGCTTAAAGATATAAGGGGATCATCCTCAGCCCCTACAGCGCCATAAGAGCATATTGTAAATAGCATGCAAAGAGTAACCGCTATCCAAAATACACGTTCCCTACCTTTTAAATTCATAGTTATTCCTCCTCTGTTAAACCAAAGCTTATATTAAGGGCTTCGTTAACACTTTTCATGCGTTCGTCATCTAAATGCCCGATTTTTTCACGAAGCCTCTTTTTATCAATAGTCCTTATCTGCTCCATTAAAATTACAGAATCTTTAGTTAGCCCGTACATCTGAGAGTCAAGCTCTATATGTGTGGGAAGTTTTGCCTTATTTATCTGAGAAGTAATGGCCGCGGCAATTATAGTGGGACTATACTTGTTCCCCACGTCGTTTTGAACAACTAATATTGGACGCACTCCACCCTGCTCAGATCCAATTACCGGACTTAAGTCCGCATAAAAAATATCTCCTCGTTTAATAATCAACTCATTCACTCTCCGATAATTTTCGCTCGTAGGTCAGAAGCTGCTCATTATCGGCCATCAGGCTTTCCTCAGCCAAATTTGTGTTAATTGCGCCCATAGCAATATACCCCTGCTTAAGCTGTCCCTCAATTATTTTTCGGCGCCTTTCTTTTATGCAGGTTTGCATGGCACTTCTTATCCATTCACTTCGGCTCATATTTTCGGAAGCGGCGTATCTATCCGCTTCGGAAAGCAAGGATTCTGGGAGTGATATAAGAATCTTTTTGTGTCCCATAGAACCGTACCCCCATCAGTCAAAATATATCCCTAGATATATTTTGATTATACATCTTTTTATATACTGTAGTCAAATACAGTTTCTGGGGGTTCTTCCCTCTGCTTCCTTTTATGTATGAGCCTTCCGTTTCATAAGCAGAATTTTTCCGACCTGTTATTATTCTGCTCCGAATTTATGTTAATCATACATCATACTTTGCACTTTTTTACCGCCGCAGGAAGCATTTTTATTATGTCGGTTGCACTCATGGCATTATCCGAATATTTTTTCTTGCACATATCCCCTGCAAGGCCGTGCACATACACCGCTGCCACTTCTCCCTCAGGTATTCCCTGAGCTAAAAATGATGCAGTGAGGCCTGCTAAAACGTCCCCGCTTCCGCCATTTGACATTCCTGGATTTCCTGTCAAATTTATAAAAGCTCGCCCGTCCGGATAGGCTGTAACGGTTCCGGCACCTTTTAAAATTACAGTGCAGCCGTATTTTTTAGCAAAGTTACAAGCGCAGCTTAATCTGTCCTTCTGCACAGAGGCAATATCACTCTTTAAAAGACGTGCCATTTCTCCCGGATGGGGTGTTATAGTTGTGCCTTCAAGCAAATTCAGGTCTTCTTTCAAAGCATTAATTCCGTCAGCATCTATAACAAGCTTCTTGTTTTTTAAAGTTTTTACAGCCTCTCTAATAAGATATGCAGATTGCTTCGTATTGCGCATCCCACATCCAATAAGAATAGCATTTGCTTTTTTTGATTCTTCTATTATTTTATCAAGAGCGTCTATAGTTATTACCTTTCCATCATCAGGTAAATTTATTGTCATAGCTTCAATTAATCTTTTTCCGGTATATGAAAAAATGCAGCTTGGCACTGCACAGCTTACAAGGCCTGCTCCTGACTTCACTGCTGCTTGAGCAGCCATATATGCAGCCCCTGCCATGCCAAGAGATCCACAAATTGTCAGAACTTTTCCGTAGCTTCCTTTATTGGTATCTTCTCGCCTTTCGGGCATCTTTATTCCCTCTGTGGCAAAAATATTAGTTTTTTCAAAGCACATTGTAGGTATAGAAATATCTTTTACGATAACCTTACCCGCATATTCTCTTCCCGGGTATTGATAAAGGCCGACTTTTCCCCTTGCCAACGTAACCGTAACATCCGCTTTTAGTGCACAGCCCATCACTTCACCCGTGTCGGCATTGATTCCGCTGGGAAGGTCAATTGCTATTTTAAAGGCTTCCTTTTTATTAATGAAATTAATCGCTTCTGCTGCTTTTCCTGTTACTTCCCTTGACAGTCCGGTACCAAAGATAGCGTCTATATACAAATCCGCATCAATATCTTTCATCTCATCAAAAGAGATCACTTGTGCGCCAAGCTTTTTTAAAATGTTTAGATTAGTATTCTCGGTATCAAAGACTGTTATTACTTTTACTTTTGTTCCTCTGTTATAAAGATGGCGGGCAAGGGCAAAGCCGTCTGAACCATTATTTCCGCTTCCGCAAAATATTGCAGCCTCATTTGAATCAGGGCATTCTCCAAGCACTGCTATAGCCGCATTCTCTATTAAAATTAATTCGTCAATGCCTAAATTTTCTATAGCAAAATTATCAGCGTATCGCATTTGTTTTGCAGTAACCAGCTCTTTATACAATTTAGACACCTCTATTTTCAGCAACCACAAAGGCCACAGCATATTCTTTTTCATGGGTTATTGACAAATGGTAGGTTATGTTAGCATATTCTTTGAGGAAATTAAAATAAGGCTTATCATTATTATCATGCAGCACTTCTACAGACTTAAAGTCAAAACCTATAAATCCTGTGCCAATAGCCTTAGTAAAGGCCTCTTTTGCTGCAAAATTCCCGGCTATTGTTTCAGCATTAAATTTTCTTTTTTCAAAATAGCTTATTTCATTCTCAGTAAAACACCGCTCTATAAAGGAACTTTCCAGCAGTCTATTTACTCTTTCTATATTTACTATATCAACGCCTATACCGGTGATCATCTTATCTCGCTTCCCGGAAGAACCTTTAAAATTGCTTTTTTCATATCGTCATTTATTTCCATTATAATTTTATGTTTTTTTCCGGCATCAGTATAGGTCAGAGCATACAAATTTTGAGATTTATGAGAAGAGCCGTAAAACTCGGTAATGTCAGAAGGCTCTTCTAAATTTTGGGTAATTTTATCAAAGTTTTTAATATCAAAGCTTCTTAACCTTATTCTTTTCTTTTTTGCTACAATCTTATCTATATCAAGACAGTTGTTTGTAATAATAAACTCATATTCAATTTCAAGAATTGAAGATATAACAGAATATGAACCCCATAATATTACAGCCCAAGCAACTAAGGAAACATATCTCATGATTTCCCAATAAGCAAATACGATGCAAAATAAAAATAAGGCAATTACTATCGTTAAAATTGTTAAGGATATTGCTTTTGTATCCGGCTTCTTCTTTATCATATATTCTACAAAGCTATCCATTTTAGCTCCCCCCTATATAAATATATGAAAAGTATTATACCATACAATTTATCCAAATACAACGATTTTACTTATATTTTAACAAAAACGACACATTCGGAAAGAATTTCTTCCGCCACACATTTTATATGACATGGTCTGACATCATTTTCACAAAAAACATCCATCACTTTTAAACATTCCTCTTCGGTTATTCCCTCAAACAATACAGCCCTAATGTCATTATCTTCCTGAGCACGAATTCCGTAACGAGTTTCTCCGTTCTCAACAACCGAAAAAAGTGTAAAAATTGTACCATACTCATTCTTTAACTGTTTTGTCATTTTTCACCCTCCGAATAGCAAGTTTTCCGCTTTGGAAGCGGGAATTACATTATACTAGAAGTTTTTTTCATTGTCCATATTAATTTTTTTGACTTTTTAAAATGTGGAAATTGGTAATTTTTTACAGTTTTTAAAGCTGTAGCTTTACAATTTTAAAAACATTTTTCGGAAATGCAAATTGTTGAAATTAAGTTTTTTTAGTAATTTTGCCATATTTTTTCGCTTGCTATTTTACCATTTTTGTGATAAACTGATGAAAATTAAAGGATTTTGGGGAATTATTTTTTCGATAAGGGGTTTATTATGAAAAGGCGTATTTTATCAGCAATTGGATCTCTGCAGCCTGCAACGATTAAAATCTTATATATTGGAGTTATTATTGTCTTTTTAGTTTCTATAATAGCTTCTTTTTGTTTTATGGATTACAGGATAAATTGTAACCCTATTTCTTTATATGTAACATCAAGACTTATAAAAGAGGCTTCATCCCTTTTGAATCAAACAGTTTTATATACAGTATTTTGTGAACTGTTTATTCGTAGATTTTATGCAAAATAAAAACTGCCCTGCTTTTACTTTGCAGGGCAGTTTTTATTTTACTTATTATTCTCTTAAATAACGCAAAAAGAACAATGCCTTCGCATCGTTCTTAAGGGTATTTATTCATTAAGGTCAGTAGTAAATATCATTAGATGGCACGAACTACCTTGCCTGAGCGAAGGCAACGATAACATACAGTAACTGTCTTGGGTGTGCCGTTTACAAGGGCCTTAACAGTCCTTACATTAGCTTTCCAAGCTCTATTGCTTCTTCTATGAGAATGGCTTACCTTAATTCCGAATGTAACACCTTTTCCGCAGATTTCACATTTTGCCATAAAAAACACCTCCATTTCCTGACGTACATATTATAATAACAGATTTCAACTTAATTTGCAAGCTTTTTTTTAAGAATTAATAATTTTTTGTTTTCTTAGGCATAAGGGAGTAAAACTTTATATGCCCTGTCCTTGTTAAATTTTTGTCCTTCTTATCTTGTCGATTTTGCAAGGCGTCAGGTGCTGCGATTCTTACGCAATGAAAAGACAAAAATTTTTCTAAGGGCGCACGTCGTAGAGTTTTAAAAGAGCAAATTTTTCGTAAGTGAATACGTATGTATTCACGAGCATTTTAGGCGCATTACTTTCGGAAAAATTGCCTTTTAAAACCATATAGGGCTTTACTCCCTTATGCCTAACCTAAGCTTTATTATTCAAATGTAATAGTTTTTATTTGTTATAGAGAACTTTTTCCTCTGTTTTAATTCTTTACATTAGGGAAATATAAGTATATAATAATGATTGTTAATAAAATAACAAACATATAGAGAAAGGGGTTTTCATATGAATTATAATTTAATGCATCCTGCTGACCAACTGGTTGTTATAATGGAGAGAATATACTCTTACGGAATGACAACAACCTCCGGGGGGAATTTGTCGATTTTGGATGATAACGGGGACATATGGATTACACCCGCAGGAATTGACAAGGGCTCTCTTACCAGGGATGATATGGTAAGGGTAACTCCTGCCGGTGAAATAATAGGAAGGCATCGTCCTTCCAGCGAGTGGCCCTTTCATAGTATTTTATACAAGAGAAGGCCTGATATCAAAGCCGTTCTTCACGCCCATCCCCCTGCATTATTAGGTTTTTCAATTGCAAGGATGATTCCGGAAACAACCTTAATTCCAAATATAGACGCTATTTGTGGAGAGGTAAAGTATGCTGATTATGAACTGCCAGGCAGCAGTGCTTTATCAGAAAACATTGCTAAGGTTTTTGACACCGGGGTATCTACTGTTATGCTTGAAAACCATGGCGTTGTTGTAGGCAAACCGGATTTGTTTGAAGCATTCAAAGCTTTTGAAACTTTAGATTTTTGTGCAAGACTGGAACTGCAGGCTTTAAAAATAGGCAAGCTGTCTCCTCTTTCTGAACCTTCAATTGCAGTTTCAACAGCAAAAAACAACGTTAACTTAAGTGAATTTATACCTAAAAGCTATTCCAGTGTAGAACGTGAAGCAAGAGCAAATATGTGTAAGCTTATAAGAAGAGCTTACCAGCAGAGACTGTTTACCAGCACTCAAGGTACTTTTTCAGAAAGAATGCCTGACGGCGGGTTTATTATTACCCCTTATGGAAAAGACAGAAAATATCTTGAGCCTGAAGATTTAGTAAAAATAGAAAACGGGATGAAGGAATATGGCAAAAACCCGAGCAGAAGTGTAATGCTGCATAAATACATTTATGATCTTCATCCAGAAATAAATTCTGTTATTCTTTCACATCCGCCAAATCTTATGGCCTTTGCTGTTTCTGATCAGAATCTTGATTCACGAATAATTCCCGAAAGCTATATAATGCTTCGTGACGTAAAAAAGCTTCCTTTCGGTTCAAGCTTTTTGCAGCCTGAGCTTACGGCAAAAGAGGTAGGTATTAAAAATCCTGTAACTTTAATTGAAAATGACTGCTGTATCGTAGCCGGAACCACTTTGCTTAATGCTTTTGACCGCCTTGAAGTGGCTGAATTCAGCGCTAAGGCTATAGTAAACGCTGTTTCTTTAGGAAAAGTAGTCGCTATTGATGATTCTGAAATAGATAGAATTATAGAAGCTTTTAACTTGGTAAAATAAAACATCGGGCTTTAATTCACTGCGCCGATTAGCGGTCATACTCATAAAAACACCACATTTAAACAGAACCCGTAAAAATAGGTGTTGAGAATAAAGGGTTCTATAATAAATGTTGGGGCAAGCAAATAGAGCCTGCAGAACAAAAGAGCCGCTACTAGTAGAATAGAAAATTCCAAATGCGCCCATTTTGTTGAACAATGTATATAATAACTTTGCCGCTAGAGGCGACGCGGAAAGTTATTCCCTCTATTAAAGCGTAAAAAAACGGAGTAATTTATTAATAAGCACAGATCCAATGAAATAGGTGTAGGGTATTATACAAGCCAGGGCTGATAAAAGGATTTTTAAAAATACTTTTATCAGCCCCTTTTCTTATACAGCAAAAACACGCTTATAAAAGTTATAAGCGTGTTTTTATTCTTTATGGGAAACGACTACAAAAAAATATCGCGCCGCAGGCGCATACTCGCAAAAGGTTGGTAGTGAGCCAAAGGCGTTATGAGGGCGCTTGCAACCGAATAGCCGACGCGAACGTGACCTTTTGTAAAAGAGGAGGAACAGTAAAGCGGGTGACTGATTTTTTGCAAAAAAAATCGGAACAAGCGAAACTTGTTCCGACGTGGTGACTCGTGCGGGAATTGAACCCGCATTACCGCCGTGAAAGGGCGGTGTCTTAACCTTTTGACCAACGAGCCATAAAAGCTGGTAGCGGCAGGTGGATTCGAACCGCCGACCTAACGGGTATGAACCGTTTGCTCTAGCCAGCTGAGCTATGCCGCCATATTTAACAGCTTGATTAGAATATCATAATTTTAAGCAGATGTCAACTCTTTTTTTTGTTTTTTTAAAAATTTCCCTTGTTTTTAAAGCATTTAGAGCAAGGATGTATACCCAAATATTCAGCTTTCCCTATAGGCATACTTTCTACAAAATGCTTTTTTGAACTGCAATCGGCCTTATGATATTTTTCTCCCGATTTTGTAATATATACTGTCTCTCCTTTTGAATCAAAAGGCTCTATAGCACTTTGAGAAAAAGCAACTTCATGATTGTCTTTTTCCCATTTTGAGACAAAGCAAGCAGCACATATTAATGCAGTCCATATAAAAACGAAAAGAATGTATTTTATTGCTTTTTTTGCCTTTTCTTCCATAACTATCTCCTGTAAAGGAGCTAAGCGAAAGCTTAGCTCCTTTACGAAATTTTTATTCAGTAGGTTCTTCTTCTGTTAAATTCTCCTGCGTTTCTTCTGCTTCTGGTTCGTTTGTATCAGAGGTGTCATCCTTTTCCTCTTCTTCATGCACCGTACTTACTATACCTATTACATTTACTCCTTCTTCAGGCCTCATTAATCTTACTCCTATAGTTGCACGGCCAAGAGAATTTATTTCCTGTGAATACATCCTGATTATTACACCGTCAGATGCCATAAGCATTACATCATCATTTGGTGAAATGGATGTTATACCACATACCTTTCCTGTTTTTTCTGAAACTTTATAAGTAAGAAGGCCCATTCCGCCTCTCCTCTGAACTTTATATTCATCAAAGTTTGTCTTTTTGCCGAACCCGTTTTCTGTAACAACCAGAAGCTCGGTATCATCCTTGACTAAGGACATTCCTACCACAAAATCATTCTCACGCAGATTTATGGACTTAACACCCCTTGTTACACGGCCCATCGGTCTTACATCTGTTTCATTAAAGCGTATTGCATATCCGTCATGAGTACCTATAACAACATCTTGATTGCCGTCAGTCAGCTCTACTCTTATCAGTTCATCGTCAGGATCAATAACAATTGCTATTAATCCTCCTTTTCTTGCTGTATTGTATTCCATAAGGTCAGTTTTCTTAATAACACCGTTTCTGGTTGCCATTGTCAGGTACATATTTTCAGTAAACTCCTTAACCGGAATCATTGCTGAAACTTTTTCGCCCGGCTCAAAGGGTAAAATGTTCACAATTGCCGTACCCTTAGCCTGACGTCCTGCCTCAGGAATCTGATAGCCCTTCAGCTTATACATACGTCCTTTGTTTGTAAAGAACATTATATGATCGTGTGTTGAAGCCGTAAACAGTCTCTCAACAAAGTCCTCTTCTCTTGTTTGGAGACCTGCAATTCCTCTTCCGCCTCTGTGCTGGCTCTTATATATACTGCTTGCTGTCCTCTTTATATATCCCAGATGAGTAAGGGTTATTACCCCCTCCTCCTCTTCGATAAGATCTTCAATGTCTAAGTCGTCCAGTACATTTTCTATGCTTGTTTTTCTGTCATCAGAGTATTTTTCCTTAATTTCAGACAGTTCGTCCTTTAAAATCTTATCAACAAGCTTTTTATCTTCCAATACTGAATTATAATAATCTATCAGCTTTACAAGTTCATTATACTTATCTTCTATTTTCTCTTTTTCCAGTCCCTGTAAAGTCTTCAGCCTCATGTTAAGAATGTCTTGAGCCTGAATCTCACTAAGACCAAAAGCTTTTATAAGTTTTTCCTCGGCGTCGTCGTAGCTTTCTCTGATTATTTTTATTACTTCATCAATATTGTTTAACGCTATAAGCCTGCCTTCTAAAAGATGCGCTTCGGCCTTTGCTTTTTTCAAGTTGAACTCAGTTCTTCTGGTTATAATTTCCCTTTGGAACTTAAGATAATGGTACAAAGCTTCTTTTAAATTAAGTATTCTAGGATCTGTATTATTAACCAGAGCTAACATGGTAACGCAGAAGCTGTCCTGCATCTGAGTAAATTTATAGAGGTTATTAAGTACAATATTTGCATTTGCGTCCTTTTTGATTTCAATAATCAAACGCATACCGTCTCTGTCTGACTCATCACGGAGATCGCTGATGCCTTCAATTCTTTTATCCTTAACCAGCTCTGCAATTTTTTCTTGGAGTCTTGCCTTATTTACCTGATAAGGAAGCTCTCTTACTACAATTCTCTGTCTTCCTCCGTGCTCTTCAATCTCCGCTTTGGCCCTTAAAACAATTCTTCCTTTTCCGGTATGATATGCCGCACGAATACCGCTCCTGCCCATTATTATTCCCGCTGTGGGAAAATCCGGGCCTTTAATGTACTCCATAAGTTCGTCAATGGATATTTCCTCATCATCAATCATTGCTATAAGTCCGTCTATAACTTCGCCTAAATTGTGAGGAGGAATATTCGTTGCCATACCTACGGCAATACCGGAAGATCCGTTAACCAAGAGGTTTGGTATTCTTGAAGGAAGTACTACAGGCTCATCTCTTGTGTCGTCATAGTTTCTTACATAGTCTATAGTTTCCTTATCAATATCTCTTACCATTTCCATAGCTACCTTTGATATTCTGGCTTCTGTGTAACGGTAAGCAGCAGGAGGATCCCCGTCCACGCTGCCAAAGTTTCCATGACCGTCTATCAGCATATAACGCAGTGAAAAGTCTTGTGCCATTCTTGCAAGAGCATCATATACGGCTGCATCACCATGAGGATGGTATCTGCCCAATACGTCTCCAACGGTAGTAGCACATTTTCTATGAGCTTTATCCGGGGTAAATCCATCTTCAGCCATTGCATATATTATTCTTCTGTGAACAGGCTTCATTCCGTCTCTTACATCGGGAAGGGCACGGCCGACGATTACACTCATAGCATAATCTATATAAGATGTTTTCATTTCATTTTTAAGATCTACTTCAATTATTTTCTGATTTGAATAATCAGGTTGTTTTTTTAATTCAGCCAACTTTCCTACCTCCCTTAAATGTCAAGATTACTAACATGCTTTGCATTAGTTTCAATAAATTCTCTTCTGGGCTCAACTTTATCACCCATAAGAATAGTGAATATTTCGTCGGCAAGTATTGCATCTTCCAGCGTTACTCTCTTCATGATTCTTTGTTCCGGGTCCATAGTAGTCTCCCAAAGCTGTTCAGGATCCATTTCACCAAGGCCCTTATATCTCTGTATTGCAGCTCCCGGTCCGGCTTCTTCCAAAGCACCGGTAAGAGCCGCATCATCATAGCAGTACTTTTCATACTTGCCTTTCTTAACTCTGTAAAGCGGAGGCTGAGCAAGATATACGTGCCCTTCCTCAATTAACGGTCTCATAAATCTGAAAAAGAAGGTTAAAAGAAGGGTTCTTATATGAGCACCGTCAACATCGGCATCAGCCATTATTACTATTTTATTATATCTAAGCTTATTTAAATCAAATTCTTCTCCTATGCCGGCACCCAATGCGTTAATTACAGGTGTTAACTTCTCGTTACCGTATACTTTGTCAACTCTTGCCTTTTCAACATTAAGCATTTTACCCCATAAAGAAAGTATAGCCTGATACCTTCTGTCACGCCCCTGCTTTGCGCTGCCGCCTGCGGAGTCACCCTCTACTATATATATTTCCGTATATTCGGTTCCTCTTTCAGAGCAGTCTGCCAGCTTGCCCGGCAGGCCTCCGCTTTCAAGAACAGATTTTCTTCTCGTTAATTCCCTGGCCTTTTTTGCCGCTTCTCTTGCTCTGTTTGCCATTAAGGCCTTATCTAAAATCAGTCTCGCTACCGAGGGGTTTTCTTCTAAAAATGATTCCAGTTTGCCATTTACTGAGGTTTCTGTAAATGATCTCGCTTCGCTATTTCCCA
>JAUZPY010000048.1 GCA_030705805.1 Bacillota bacterium
AAGGAAGCAATTACGAGCGGAGAGAAACGCTTTGATGCTGCATCAGCAAGAGAGCTTTATCCTAAGCTTAAGTTTTTACCCGAAATTAAAGGCTACTGTGCTTGCCTCTGCGGCAAGAAATGCGATGCAGCGTGCTTTTCCCATCTTAAGGAGGTGGAAAAGATATGAAACGATTTTTAACAGACCTTGCAAAAGAAAATTGGGCAGACGTGGTTGGTTTTGCGCCGGCTGACAGATTCTGTCCGGATGACCCCATATTTAAGCTTATGCCCCAGGTTAAAACAGTAATTGGTCTTGGATTCAGAATTTTAAGGGGTGTATACAGAGGCATTGAGGAAGGGTCTACATATTATCAGTACACTACTATGGGCGTTGAAACTGTAGAAGAAACGATAATGCCCATGACAGCTTTAAGAGTTTCATGTGCACTTGAAGAAAAGGGATTTCTGGCCTTACCTCAAAGAAGGCATCAAAATATTATGGCGGAGGAAAACGAAACAAACCCGGAAGTTGCCTATGACTCCATATACAGAGGAAAAACCGAAGAAATACAAATGAACTTTTTAGATGCGGCAGTTAAGTGCGGACTTGGCGAAAAAGGCTTGCATGATGCTTTATTAAACGATGAATATGGTCCCTTTATACGCTATTGCTTTGTTTTGACTGATGCTGTTATAGCACCTGATGAAATGTACGCACCGCACCTTTGCGATAAGTGCGGAAAATGTATTAAAGCTTGCCCGGGTCATGCCATAAGTGAGGATGGAAAAGTTGATTGCTGGCGCTGTGCGGTATACTATAACGGAGCAAACGGCACTAAAAATCCTTTTATGCCGCCGGATGCATTTGAAAATTTTGAAGACAGGCTCGAAATAATTGCCGGAGAAGCAGAAATACCTGCAGCGCGGGCAAAAGAAATTTTAGATAGCATATATTTTTATCCCCCTGCCAAGCATACTTATCAGGCATCAATCTGTGGCAGAGCGTGTGATATAGATTGCTATGTTCATCTTGAAGAACTGGGAGTATTAAAGAAAAAATATAATTCGCCATTCAGAAAAAGAGATAAATGGGAGTTTGATATAAATGATTTTAAATAATATTTATGCACTTGACAATGAAAACAGAAGATATGAATTAAAGGTAATAGAAGAAAGCAATGTAATAACTGCAATATTGCCTAAGGAGAACATAGCAAGAGGTGCAATATGTGTAGATATTACATCAGATGCTTTTAACTCAAAAGCAGGAGATAAGGGCTATTATTTAATGCCCACAGGACTATGTTACTTTAAGAACAAAGATGACGCAGTAATGTGCACAGACAGAATTCCACTTAAGCTCTTTGGTGTGAAAAAGGAAGGGCTGGTTGTTGCCTGCATTGCCGTTGGTATGAAGCTTGACTGTATGCCTTTAGCGGTATTAAAAGGTAATAATTATACCCTGTCTGCCCGTTTTATGCTTGATGGTGATGAACCTTATGAGGACTTATCAGTAGAATTCCATATTTTAGATAATGACGCAGATTATAATGATATGGCAAAGCTCTATAGAGAATATCAGATAGAAAACGGCAACTGCATTCCTATAAAAAAGCGTATGAAGGGCAGACCGATATTACAGTATGCCAAAGATTCGGCAGAAATAAGAATCAGAATGGGCTGGAAGCCTGCTCCCTCTGCCATTGAAGACCAAACCACCCAAAACGAGCCGGATATGCACGTAGCCTGCACTTTTGACAGGGTAAAGGACTTAGTTGATGAGCTTTCAAAACAAGGGGTAGACCAGGCAGAGCTTTGCCTTGTAGGCTGGAATAAGAGCGGACATGACGGACGCTGGCCCAGTGCCTTTCCTGTAGAGCCTAAATTAGGCGGTGAGGAAAAATTAAAAGAGCTTACTTCTTACGCCAAGAGCAAGGGCTACCTTATAGTTTGCCACACCAACAGCACAGATGCATATCATATATCCGAGTACTGGGATAAGGATGTTGTCGCACATAATAAGGACGGAAGCATCAATAGATCCGCAGGCATCTGGAGCGGCGGCAAAGCTGCTGTTGTCTGCCCCGTTAAGGCAGCAAAAATTGCAGAAGAAATTATTCCGAAGATAGGGGAGCTTGGATTTTACGGGATTCATTACGTTGACGTTATGGCAGTTGTACCTTTAAGGAAATGCTATTCTAAGGATCATCCGGCAAACAGGAAAGAGGCGCTTTCAGCCTATGAAGAAATTATGAGGCTTTGCCATGAAAACGTCGGGGGCTTTTCTTCTGAGGGTGTTTACGACTTTACTTCAAAATACCTTGATTATGGTTTATATGTAAAAAATGACGCTCCTAAAAGTTCTTTAGAAGATGTGACTATACCCTTTTGGCAGCTTGTTTACCATGGAATGATTTTAAGCAATTATTCAACCGGAACAATTAATTACACAATTAAAGAGAAAGAGCAAGAGCTACTCTTTGAGGAATCGGGAAGCAGACTAAGCTTTTATATTTACTCTAAATTTTTAAGCAACAGTTCAGCAAACTGGCTTGGAAAAGAAGATCTTATTCTTGACAGCGATGATGATCTTTCCTACACGGTTAATAAAATTAAAGAAGGGTATGACCAATATAAAAAGGTAAGGCATCTTCAGACTGAATTCATGGAACGTTTTGAAGTTCTGGACGAAAATATTACAATGGTGTCTTATTCAGATGGCACAAAATGTATAACTAACCATAGGGAAGTACCCTTTAACCTAGAAGGTATTTTAGTCGACCCCATGAGTTTTAAATATATAAAATAATTTAAGCAGAGATATTAACTTTTTTATGGGAAGCTCTTTTCCCTTAATAATTTAATGCCTCTGCTTTTTAGTTCCTTAAATTTAAACTTAAGAACAATAATGTACCTTTTAAGGGCAAAAGTGCATTGTTTAAAATTGCCCTTATGTTATTATAGAATAAAGAAAATAACTTAAGGAGGAAATTAAAATGAAAAATGGTATTGGTGTGATTTTTCAAATAGAAAGACTCTTAAAAGGAGAGACAGAGAGTTTATTTAACATGGGTTTAGACTGTGTACAGCTAAATTGTTGGAACCCCTCTTTATATACAAAGGAAAATGCAGAAAAGGTTCTAGAGATACTGGATGGAAAACTACGCATTTCTTCCGTATGGGCAGGATGGTCCGGCTGCGGTATTTGGAATTTTGTTGACGGACCGGAAACATTAGGAATCGTTCCGGAGGCATACAGATATCAAAGAATGCAGGAACTTTGTAAGGGTGCTGAATTTACTTCGTGGCTTGGTGTTCATGATATGGCAACTCACATGGGATTCATACCGGAACAGCCGACGACTTCTTTGTATACGGGTCTTGTAAATGCTGTAAAATGGGTAGGGACTTGCTGCAAGAAATATGACATACATTTTAATTTTGAAACCGGACAGGAAACTCCTATTACCATGATGAGAACAATTCAGGATACGGGTCTTGACAATCTTGGCGTAAATTTAGACCCTGCAAATCTTATTTTATACGGAAAAGGCAATCCTGTTGATGCAATAGATATTTATGGAGATAAAATAAGGGGCGTACACGTTAAAGATGGAAATTATCCAAAGGATGACTATCATAAGCTTGGACATGAGACGGTAGTAGGCGAAGGTAGTGTAAATTATCCTGTTTTTCTTCCGAAGCTTATTAAGAGCGGCTACGAAGGTGACTTATATATTGAAAGAGAAATTTCAGGCCCTCAGCAAATTATTGATATAAAGAAAACAATAGATTATATAAAGGAACTGATTGACTAATGGAAATAGGTGCTTTCCTCGGTCAAATTGACTGGGCAGTAAAAAACGGACTTTTTAAAAGTTTGGATGAAGCACTAAAGGACTCTTCAAAACATGGAATAACCTGTGTTGACGTATCTAGCAAGCATTTGAATACATATACTCCCGAAAAATTAAAATCGGAACTTGATAAACACAATATGTATGTATCATCGGTTTATTTCCTCGAAAGAATTGAGTTTAGAACAGAACAAGGAATGAAAAAAGCTGTTGCTCTTTTAAGGGAATGCATAGATAACATAGAAAAAGTAGGAGCCAAGCGCATTATGGTGGTTCCTCAATTGCCGGAAGGGTTTAATAAAGAAGAGAATAATAATTTTAAAGAGGCAATAAGGGAGCTGCTGAATGAAGCATTGCGCTATACGTCCGGTAAAGATATAGCCGTAACTCTTGAAAATTTCTCAGATACTGAATATCCATATTCCACAATTACGGATATCGAGTACTGGCTTAAAGAGATTCCGGGCTTGAAGTATACCTATGACATCGGAAATTACCCTCTTGCCGGAGTAGACGAAATAGAAGCGCTTAAAGCTTTTGTCCAAAAAACAGTTTATGTACACCTTAAAGATTTGAAGGTTTGTTCTAGCTCCAATATTTTAAGGCGGGGAATTTACTATGACAGCCTTGAACTTGGCGGGGGCTTTGTAAGAATCAAGGAGGCTTTAGATATCCTTAAAAATGCCGGCTATGACGGGCCCTTGATTGTTGAAATTAACAGAACATTTGAAATTTATCAAAGCACAATAAAATCCATAGAATATTTAAGAAGCATAATGTAAAATATAAAAGGCGGCTTTGCCGCCTTTTTTGTTTGACAAGAACTTAATGAAAAGGTATACTTTAAAAAGAATCTAAAGTATGAAAAATTCCTTTTTAGATAAAGGACAACGCATGAAATTTTAGGAGGGTATTATGACTGCTGTTAATTTCCCCTATGGAAAAGATTTTTTTAAATTAGAGTTGCCTGATGATCGGTTAAATGCAGTACTTGTTTCAAATATACATTCATATAAGCCGGAAGGTAAGCCGAAAGAATTAGTAAAAAAAGCCATGGCATCTCCTTATGGAAGCCCGGCTCTTTCCGAGCTGTCAAAAGGAAAAAATAAAGTTGTTTTAATTGCCAGTGATCATACCCGCCCTGTGCCAAGCAAAGATATTATTCCTCTGATGCTCTCCCAGATTCGGGAAGGCAATCCGGGTGCGGACATTACAATATTAATTGCTACAGGCTGTCATAGAGGCACAACCAAAGACGAACTGGTATCAAAATTCGGGGAAGAAATTGTAAAAAATGAAAAAATATATATACATGACTGTGATGATGAGTCTATGCTGGTTAACATCGGTACTCTTCCTTCGGGCGGTGAATGTTTGGTAAATCGCCTTGCTGCCCAGGCAGATTTGTTGGTTTCTGAAGGTTTTATTGAACCGCATTTTTTTGCCGGCTTTTCAGGAGGAAGAAAAAGCGTATTGCCCGGTGTTTGTGCAAGAAAGACTGTAATGGCGAACCATTGCTCTGAATTTATAGCATCAGAGTTTGCCAGAACAGGAAAATTAGAGAATAATCCCATTCATAGAGACATGATTTGGGCGGCAAGGAAGGTTGGCCTTGCCTATGTTGTAAATGTTGTTATAAATGCCGAAAAGGAAGCTATTTATGCAGTTGCCGGTGATATGGAAAAAGCTCATGAAGCAGGCTGCTCCTTTTTATCCGGACTTTGCTATGTAAAGGCATCTACCGCCGATATAGCGATAACGACAAACGGAGGATATCCTTTAGATCAGAACGTATATCAGGCTGTTAAGGGCATGACTGCGGCAGAAGCGACGGTTAAACGGGGCGGAGTAATAATAATGCTGGCAAAATCAGGTGACGGACATGGAGGGAAAGGCTTTTATGATCAGATGACAGAAGATTCTGACATAGATAAAATAATGAATACAATTTTAAAAAGAGACAGAAGTGAAACCGTACCGGACCAATGGGAGGCACAAGTTTTAATCAGAGTTTTGCAGCACGCAAGAGTAATTTATATCTCTGATGCTCCTGATGAAATGATAGAAAATCTTCACATGATTCCTTCTCATTCTTTAGAAGACGCTCTTAAATTGGCAGAAGATTTTCTTAACAAAGAAAATGCCAGCATAACAGCCATACCTGATGGTGTATCTGTAATTGTAGGTGAATAAAAATTTTTTAAAAAATTAAATGATAGTAATATGATCCTAAGTGCTTATTGGCAATATTTTGAGGGAATAAATTATAAAGAAAAAAACATAATATACAAAATAAATATTTTGAGAAAAACCTCGGAATTCTTTGCTTTTTTTTGAAAATATTACATGTGTAATAGCCTCCGTTTTTGCACACATTATGACTGTACTAAGTAAGCGGGAGGTGAAAAACACATGACAAGAAACAGACAGCTTGTACCCGAAGCAAAATCCGCTCTTGATCAGTTCAAGATGGAGTGTGCTTCTGAAGTTGGCGTAAACCTTAAGAACGGTTACAATGGTGACCTTACTTCCAGACAGAATGGTTCTGTAGGTGGCCAGATGGTAAAGAAAATGATCCAATCTTATGAACAGGGCATGAAGTAATTTTACTTTTTGTATCATTTATTAATAAAAGAATACCGCATGGGGAACCTGCGGTATTCTTTTTCTCTTGCCAAGTATATACATATGTGTTATAATTTAAAGGAAGTGTTACCTTGATAACCACTATAAAACAGGGAGGCAAATACCATGAATACAAAATTTTTAGTAAGATCCGCAATCGTAGGGGCAGTTTATGCCGCTTTAACAATTATTTTAGCACCGATATCATACGGTATGGTTCAATTCAGAGTATCTGAATTAATGACGCTTTTGGTTTTTATTAATCCGGCATATATTCCGGGGCTGTTGGTAGGCTGCTTTGCCGCCAATCTTATGGGAGCAGGGGGAATGATTGACGCTGTCTTTGGAACGTTAGCCAGTGCCTTTGCTTTTTTAATTATGGTATTTGCAAGAAAAATAAAAAATAAAAATATTGGACTGATAATTGCAAGCCTTGGGCCTGCTTTATCCAGCTTTATTATTGCTCTCGAAATGAAGGTTGCATTACATGACAAGGAGTCGTTCCTTCTCTGGTGCGGTAGTGTTGCAATCGGAGAGCTTGTTGTGGTAACTCTTGCGGGAGTGCCGCTGTATAAGTACATTTTGGGCAAAAAGAATATTATGAAAGTAATATCCGGGATTAAGGAATAATTTTTAATATTGGAGGTATAACATGGGAAGAATGTTTGGTACCGATGGCGTTCGCGGCGTCGCAAACTCGCCAGAGCTTGATAGCATATTGGCATATAGCCTTGGCAGAGCCGGTTCATACGTGCTTTCAAAGGAAAACAATCATAAGAGCGTAATTTTTGTGGGGAAAGATACCAGAGCTTCAGGGGATATGCTTGAGGCTGCACTTGTATCAGGCATTTGCTCAACAGGAGCAAAAGCTGTTTTACTCGGAGTGATTCCAACTCCGGCAGTAGCTTACCTTACAAGAAAATATGGAGCGGATGCAGGCGTTGTTATATCAGCTTCACATAATCCTGTGGAATTTAACGGAATTAAATTTTTCAACAGTAAAGGCTATAAGCTTTGCGATGAAATTGAAGATGAAATAGAATCAGTTATTAATAGCGGTATGACAGAGGTGCCTTCTCCCGTTGCAGAGGATGTGGGGAGAGTTGAAAGGCTGGATGCGGCCATTGATGAATATGTAGATTTTGCCATTTCTACAGTAAATACCAGATTTGATGGTCTCAAAATAGCTCTTGACTGCGCTTGCGGTGCTTCATCCATATCTTCCCCTAAAGCCTTTGAAAAGATGGGTGCAAAGGTTCTTACAATACATAATGATCCTGACGGAACTAATATTAATAAAAAGTGTGGATCTACCCATATGGAAAGCCTTTGCAAATTTGTAAAAGAAAACGGCTGCGACTTAGGTTTAGCTTTTGACGGCGATGCTGACAGAATGTTAGCTGTAAACGAAAACGGAGAAGTAGTAGACGGCGATGTAATTATGGCTATTTGCGCTATGGAGCTTAAGAAAAAGGGAAAGCTTAAAAACAACGCATTAGTTGCAACCATTATGAGCAATATGGGTCTGTTTATATTCGGAGAAAAAAACGGCATTGATGTTCCCCGCACAAAGGTTGGAGACCGTTACGTACTGGAAGAAATGCTTGAAAAAGGATATTGCATAGGCGGCGAGCAGTCAGGACATATAATTTTTCTTGACCACAACACAACAGGCGACGGATTGATTTCAGGGCTTCAGCTTGTGCAGATAGTAAAGAATTCCGGTAAGAGTCTAAAGAAGCTTTCTGAAATTGTTACTATTTTGCCGCAGGTGCTTGTTAATGCAAAGCTTGGCAACAAAGGAAAGAGTAACATTTGGAGCGAAGATGAAGAAATAAGCTATGCAATTAAAGATGTTGAAAATAAACTTTCAGGTAAGGGAAGAGTTCTTATTCGTCCTTCCGGAACAGAACCTTTAATAAGAGTAATGATAGAGGGGCCGGAATTGGATACTATAGATAAGGACTGTCATATGATAGCTTCTCTAATTGAAGAGAAAGCTAATTAGGAGATGTAATTTTGGATAAATTTGGGGAGCTTATTAAAGATTTTGGCGGAGCGGTATTAATAACTTCTGATGAAAACTGTTTTTACTATAGCGGATTTACAGGAGGAGACAGCTTTCTTTTAATAACCCAAAGCTCTAAATATTTATTTACCGATAAAAGATTTACTCAGCAGTCAAAAAATGAAGCTCCGGATTTTACGGTATTTGACTGTAATGTTATGAATGCCCTTAGAGATGTTGCAAAGTCCGAAAACATCAAACAATTTGGCTTTGAGGAAAATAGATTGTCCGTATCCAGTTTTTGTAACTTTTCCAGTATTGCTAAAATGGTGCCTATGGGCAGCAGAATAGATGGGGTAAGAAAGATAAAAACTCCTTTAGAGCTAGATAAGATTGAAGAGGCACAAAGGCTTTCCGAGGATGCGTTTTTATATCTATTGAAAAATATCAAGGCCGGTATGACCGAAATAGAAGCTGCATTTATACTGGAAAGCTATATGCGCAAAAACGGAGCTAAAGGTACATCTTTTGATACCGTTGTAGCATCAGGGGCAAGAGGTGCAATGCCTCATGGCATAGCAAGCAAGGCTATAATTGAAAAGGGAGACCTTGTTGTAATAGATTTTGGATGTAAGCTTGATGGCTACTGCTCTGATATGACGAGAACAATTGGTATTGGCAGCGTGTCAGAAGAGAAAAAGAAAATATATAATATAGTTTTAAAAGCAAATCTGGCTGCTTGTGAGGCTGCAAGGCCCGACATGACAGGCGGAGAGCTTGATAAGGTTGCCCGTGACATAATAGATGACGCAGGATACGGAGAATGTTTCGGTCACTCCTTAGGTCACGGTGTGGGTATTGAAATCCATGAATCTCCCACAGCAAGAAGCGGCGATGATGAACCTTTTTGTGAAGGAATGACTGTAACTATAGAACCCGGAATTTATATTCCGGATTTATGCGGAGTTAGGATAGAAGATTTAGTGGCTTTTACTGGTAATGGCATTAAAAATTTTAATAAAGTTACTAAAGAATTAGTAATTATATAAAATTATGGATTATTTTTCAAAAAAAGCTTGAATTTTCTAGCTTAATATTATAAAATAAAAAGAGATTTTTGTGTATACTATAGATACGCGAGAAAGGATGATTGACTAATGATATCTGCAGGCGAATTCAGAAACGGGGTTACATTTGAAATGGATGGGAATGTATTTCGTATAATTGAGTTTCAGCATGTAAAACCCGGTAAAGGTGCAGCTTTTGTTCGCACGAAGATTAGGAACGTTATTTCCGGCGGCGTCGTTGAAAGAACCTTTAACCCTACAGAAAAATTTGAGAAGGCTCATATAGATAGAAGAGAAATGCAATACTTATACGCTGATGGAGACCTTTTCTATTTTATGGACCCTGAGACATATGATCAGGTTCCTCTTGGTAAAGAAACACTTGGTGATGCATTAAAGTTTGTTAAGGAGAATGACAATGTTGTTATTCTTTCCTACAAAAATAATGTATTTGCTATAGAGCCTCCAAACTTTGTGGAATTGGAAGTTGTCGAGACTGAACCAGGATTTAAGGGTGATACAACGACAAATGTTAATAAGCCGGCGATTCTTGAAACCGGTGCTGAAATTGGAGTTCCTTTATTTATTAACATAGGCGATAAGATAAGAGTTGATACACGAACTGGCGAATATATGGAAAGAGCGTAAGCTTTTAGGAGGATTTTATGAGCTATTTAACAGAAAAAGCCCAATATTTAAGAGGTCTTGCTGATGGTATCAAGTTAGACAGTAGTTCTGATAACGGTAAGATTATTTCAGCTATGCTTGATATGCTGGAGGATATTGCAGGTGCAGTAGAAGAGATAGTTGAGATTCAGGACGATATGCAGGAACAGCTTGACGAAGTTGATGAGGATCTTTCTGACGTTGAAGAATATTTATTTGATGACGAAGATGAAGACGAGGAAGAATGTGACTGTTACGATTGCGATGATGAAGGACTGACACTGAAATGCCCCAGCTGCGGAGACGAAATTTATGTTGAGTTTGACGCAATAAGCGAAGACGGTGTTGTTACTTGTCCTAATTGCAAAGAAGAATTTGAGCTTTCTTTTGACTGTGACTGTGACGGCGACGCTTCTTGCTGCAATTGCGAAAAAGAATAATTAAATACTAAAAAAAGGCTGCTTTAAGCAGCCTTTTTTCTTGCAGCGAAGAATTTGAATATTCTTTTGCCAAGGTTGACTTAGACGAATATAAAAGTTATAATAAATAAGATAAAGCAACATGAAGCGATAAAAACAGATTGAAAAAATTTGGGAATATTGTATTTATAAAGTTTTGGGTGTGATGAATTAAATGAATATTCAGATTTTTGGAAAAGCAAAATGCTTTGATACAAAAAAAGCTGAACGGTATTTCAAAGAGCGCAGAATTAAATATCAAATGATTGATTTGCCCCAGTTTGGCATGAGCAAAGGCGAGTACTTAAGCGTAAAATCATCAGTAGGGGGAATGGACGCTCTTATAGACAAAGATTGCAAGGCCTATAAAGATTTGTATATTGAGTATCTTGGCAGGCAGGAAGACGTTGAAGAAAAGCTGCTTCTTAATCCTGATTTGTTTAAGACCCCGATTGTAAGAAACGGTAAACAAGCCACAGTAGGGTATAAGCCTGAAATATGGGCAGCTTGGGAATAAATATAGATGCGGTTTTTTTACATTATTAAAGCAAACAGCATTAACACACCAGAAAAAGCAGACACTAAGGTCTGCTTTTTCCGGTGTGTTAAAAAAACGATTGAGTTGTGGAAGACAAAAATTAAAAGAACATCCAAAGCAGATTGCATTGTAATAAATATTTAGATGTTATACTTTTAAAGTATACAGCTATTTACTTACAATGGCAAACTGACAAACCTACAAGGCCTCATTCGATCTCGGGATTGAATAGAGGCTTTTTAAATTGGCTTTTTACCGGCATATCCGAAAGAAACGCCATTGTTTTTTCATATATTACCGGTAAAAAATTAAGTACTTTATTTTAAGATGAAAATTTATCTTATTGCGGCTTCACCGTGTTCTTTTGTTCTGACACGGATTGCATCTCTTACATCATATATAAATATTTTTCCGTCACCGAACTCACCTGTGTATAATTCGTTAATGACGCTGTTAACAACTTGATCAACCTGCTCATCTAAGACAACCAGTTCAATCTTTATTTTTTGCAGGAAATTATAATCAATTTCACTTCCGCGAACAAACTCTCTCCAGCCTTTTTGATTGCCACAGCCCATAATCTGCATGATACTTATACCATTAAGGTCATATTTATCTACAACGGCTTTGACATCATCCAGCTTTTCAGGTTGAATATATGCTTCTATTTTTTTCATTGTAAATTTCTCCTTAAAATCTGTTAATCCATGCCGTTGAATGCGGGATAGGCTGATTCACCGTGCTGGGCATAATCAAGTCCGAATTCTTCGTCTTTCTTGGAAACCTTGATGCCCTTAGTAATAAGCGAGGCAACTCCGCATGCAATTAAAGTTCCGACAACAGCAACTATAATTGTAACTCCGATAGAAGCAAGCTGGCGAATGAATAAATTTGCACTGCCATACACAAGACCATCCCAGTGCGCTGCCGGATTAATTGAGCTTTTTGCAAATAAACCGGTTGCAATACCGCCCCATATACCACCGACGCCATGACAGCCAAAAACATCTAAAGCATCATCATAATCGAATATCGGTTTTATAACGCTAATAAAGAAATAGCAAATTGGGCTTACTAATGCACCAATGATTATTGAGGACCAAATCGGAACAAAACCGGCACCCGGTGTGATTGCTACCAAACCTATTACTAAACCTGTAGAAGCACCTACAAGGGTTGGCTTTCCGGTTTTAACCCTTTCGATTAAGAGCCATGAGAGCATAGCTGCCGCTGCCGATGTGTTTGTTGTCATGAAAGCATGAATTGCAAGCTCGTTTGCAGAAAGTGCGCTGCCGGCATTAAAGCCAAACCATCCAAACCAAAGCAGTGCAGCCCCTAAAATTACAAACGGTACATTATGCGGATGATAGGTCGCTTTACCGTAATTCTTGCGTTTTCCAAGAATAATTGAAAGAACAAGAGCGCTGACACCTGAACTGATATGTACAACATTTCCTCCGGCAAAGTCAACGGAACCTATTTTATAGAGGAATCCGCCGCCCCATCCCATATGAGCAAGAGGGTAATAAACGATCAAAGACCATATTGTTGTAAAAATTACCAGAGAAGAAAATTTCATTCTTTCGGCAATAGAGCCGGTGATAAGCGCAGGTGTTATAATTGCGAACATCATCTGAAAAATTGCAAAAGCAAGCGTATTTGGATATGCGAGGGTCGTATCAGTCAAACTATTAAAATTCAGACCAAACCATTTTAAATTTCCGATGATACCGCCAATATCTCCGCTGAATGACATTGAGAATCCAACAAGGACCCAAAGAATAGAAGCTAATCCCATAAATATAATAGATGACATTATTGTATTAATAATGTTTTTTCTTTTTACCAAACCACCGTAAAAAAACGCCAGACCCGGGGTCATAATCAGCACTAACGCTGATGAAGTTAAAATCCATGCAACATCTCCGTGATTCATAACTTACTCCTTTTCCACAAAAAAATGAAGTCAACAATACCATAAAGGTATTATTGACTTCATCGCCATAATACTATTTAATTATCGATACATCTTCCGGAAGTATGAAAGTATAATAATATGTTTTTTTAGTTTTGTCAAGTACTAATTTTAAAAACTTTTATGCTTTTTGTAAAAATTATTGATTTATTAGCATTTAATTTACTAATATGATATATAAAAATTCATTTTATATCAGGGGTAAAATAAAACAAAAGCGCTGAAATTAGCGCTTTTGTTTTGTGAAATTTTACGTTGGTAAATATTTATTTTAAAGCTTCAAAAGCTTGCTCTATATCGCTTATAATGTCATCTATATTTTCTATTCCTACAGAAAAACGAATCTGCTCGGGAAGAACTCCGCAAGACTTAAGTTGATCTTCTGTAAGCTGTCTGTGTGTAGTGCTGGCAGGATGAAGCACGCTGGTACGCAAATCAGCTACATGACATACAATAGCAGCCATTTTAAGGTTGTTCATAAAGGTCATTGCGGCCTCTTTACCACCCTTAACACCAAATGAGATTACGCCTGAGCATCCACCCGGAAGATACTTTTCAGCCAATTTGTAGTCCGGACTTGATTTAAGTCCCGGATAATTAACCCAAGCAACCTTGTCGTGCTGTTCAAGATACTTTGCACAAGCTAAGGCGTTTGAATTGTGACGTTCCATCCTAAGATGAAGAGTTTCAAGACCAAGAGTAAGTAAAAATGCATTTTGGGGAGCAGCCATTGGACCTAAGTCCCTCATCATTTGAACCCTTGCTTTTGAAATAAAAGCTGCTTTGCCAAATTGCTTTGTATAAACTACTCCGTGGTATGAATCATCAGGAGTTGTAAACTCGGGGAATTTACCGTTTGCCCAGTTAAAGTTTCCGCTGTCTACAATTACTCCGCCTAATGAAACCGCATGACCATCCATGTACTTACTGGTGGAATGAAGGACAATATCTGCACCAAATTCTATAGGTCTTAAGTTTATCGGAGTTGGAAAGGTGTTGTCTATAAACAAAGGCAGGTCGTGGTCGTGTGCTGCTTTAGCGAACATTTCTACATCTAATACCCTTAAGGAAGGGTTGGACAGCGTTTCTCCGAATACAAGTTTGGTATTTGGTTTAAATTCCTTGCATAAATCATCAAAGCTTATGCTAGGGTCAACAAAGGTAACTTCTATTCCCAATTTTTTCATAGTAACCCCTAAAAGATTAAGGGTTCCCCCGTATATCGTAGAGGTTGAAATTATATGATCTCCTGCTCCGCAAATATTAAATATTGCAATTTCTGAAGCCGACTGCCCGGAAGAGGTTAAAAGCGCACCGACACCTCCCTCTAAATCTGCAATTTTATTTTCTGCGACGCTACAAGTTGGATTTCCGAGACGGGTATAGAAAAAACCATCGTCTACCAAATCAAATAATCTGCCCATACTTTGAGCATCGTCGTACTTATATGTAGTGCTTTGAACAATAGGAGTAACTCGTGGTTCTCCGTTTTTGGGACTGTATCCGGATTGGACACATTTTGTATCATTATGCATAAAAAACCTCTTTTCTAAATTTCTCTTCTGCCTTCAAGGGCCATTGTAAGAGTAATTTCGTCTACATATTCAAGGTCTCCCCCAACGGGCATACCTCGTGCTATCCTCGTTACTTTTACTCCTAGGGGCTTAATTAATTTTGCCAGATATGCAGATGTAGCTTCACCTTCTACCGTTAAGTTTGTAGCCATTATTATCTCAGTTACATCTCCCTGTGCAATTCTTCCTATAAGCTCCTTGGCCTTTATATCTTCCGGACCAATACCGTCCATGGGGGATATTACTCCGTGAAGTACATGGTAAAGTCCGTCATACTCTCCGGTTTTCTCCATAGCGAGCACATCTTTCGGACCTTCTACCACACATATTGTATTTTTATCACGCTTTGAGCTTGAGCAAATTCTGCAAAGATCCGAATCTGTCAAATCTTGACAAACCTTACAGTAATGAATGCTTTGTTTGGCATTAATTATGGCATCGGCAAAAGCTTTTGCGTCTTCTTCGGTCTTGTCCAGAACATGGAATGCAAGTCTCATTGCGGTTTTATGCCCGATACCGGGCATCCTTTCAAACTGCTGGATAAGAGCAGCCAAGGGTGCAATGTACATAGGAACACTCTCCTTAGAATAATCCGGGTATATTAAGACCGCCTGTAGCCTTAGACATACTTTCTGAGGCAGCCTGTTCAGCCTTTCTCAATGCCTCGTTAACAGCGGATATAACCATATCCTGAAGCATTTCCACATCATCGGGATCAACTGCTTCAGGGCTAATTGTAAGCTCTAAAAGTTCTTTTTTACCGCTAACCTTAGCGGTAACCATGCCGCCGCCCACAGTTGCTTCATAGCTGGAGATTTCCATTTCCTCCTGAGCTTTCTGCATTTCTGATTGCATTTTCTGGGCCTGCTTAATCATTTCGTTCATATTGCCTCCGCCGGGAAAACCGCCGCCAAATTTTGCGCCGGGAAAACCGCCTTTTGCCATATATATCATCCTTTCTAAAAAGTTTTAAGCATTAAAATTTTCTTTTTCTTCATCGTCGTCTTCTTCAAAATTGTATTCCTCTTCACCGTCATTTGCATCTTCTGAATTATTTGAAGATGTACTTGCTTTATCGTCAATATTTATGTCCTCCGAAGATAAGTTATCTTTCAGTAAGTCAAGAGGATCGTCCGCAGGAACATCGTAATTTTCATAGTAGCTTGCCAATCGGGGTATTACTTGAGGGACGAATCCGACTTGTTCTTCCAACAAAGCATTTAATAATTTTAAAGTACCTTCGGAATTTAAAAGATCAACCATTACCTTATCCTTATCGTCAAAAAGAAGGACAAGGGACCCGTTATCTTCTTTAACAGTACTTCTTTCAAGGGCAATCATAAGCTTTATATTTTTAGTGGCCCGGCAAAATTCAGGCCATTTTTCTTCAA
>JAUZPY010000049.1 GCA_030705805.1 Bacillota bacterium
AAAAGAGATTGAACTCTGCAATAAAAACAGAGTATATCTGGTAGACTATTATAGTAAATATTATCCTCCTCTGCTTCGTAAAACTCCGGAACCTCCGTTAGTTTTATATGTTCTTGGAGATAAATCCTGCCTGACCTCTGATCCTGTGGCATTAGTCGGCTGCCGATTGTGCGACAGCTACGGACTTACGGTGGCACAAGATTTGGGTCGTGAATTTGCTACAAAGGGCTATAGTATTGTTTCAGGTATGGCAGTAGGGATAGATTCCGCTTCCATGCTGGGAGCAATCAATGCAGGCGGAAAAGTTATTGGTGTTCTTGGCTGCGGTCCGGATATCGACTATCCGCAGGAGTCGGCAATGCTTAGAAATAAAATTTTGTCCGGCGCCGGAGCTTTAATAAGCGAATATGAGTTTGGCACACCTCCCCTTTCATCTAACTTTCCTTTCAGGAACAGAATATTAAGCGGCATGAGTCATCTCACCGTCATGGTACAGGGCACAATAAAGAGCGGCGCTCTTATTACGGCACGTCTGTCCGCCGAGCAAGGCAGGGAGACAGCATCTGTTCCGGGCCCTATTAATTCACCCTTGTCCGGCGGCACTAATTTGCTTATAGCCGATGGTATTACACCTGTTATTTCGATTGATGGCTTTGTTGAGGATTTTGCTAATGATCATCCGGTGAAAGATTCTTTAGCTTTGCATCAAGCGGAAAAAGAAATAAATGTACCTGAAGAAAAAATTGAACCAAAAGAAAGCAAAGAACCTAAAGAAAACATTGAAACCAAAGAAAACATTGTGTCTGGCAATCGTGAAGTAAAGAAAACAAATAAAAGTGAGTCCAAAGAAAGCGATAATATGTCAGAGCTTTTAAAAGTTCTTAAAGAGGCGCCCGCTACTATTGATGAGCTTTGCAAAAAAACAGGGCGTGATTCAAAATGGATAAGCTCAACTTTAATAATTCTTGAAGTTTCGGGAAAAGTAAAATCTATGCCGGGCGGTAGTTATTCCGCTCTATAGAAAGGAAAAAGCAAAATGGAAAAAGCGAAAACCAAATCCAATCTGCTCATAGTAGAGTCTCCGGCTAAGGCAAAGACTATAAAAAAATACTTGGGTAAGAACTATAACGTAATGGCCTCAATGGGTCATTTGCGCGACTTGCCCAAAAGCCAGCTCGGAGTTGATATTGAGCATAACTTTGCGCCAAAATATATAACTATAAGGGGAAAAGGTGACTTGACAAGCAGTCTTAAAAAGGCAGCTAAAAGCTCAGATAAAGTTTACATCGCAACCGACCCTGACCGCGAAGGCGAAGCAATTGCATGGCATCTTTCCGAAATCCTCAATATTGATAAGAATGACAGTTGCCGTGTAACTTTTAATGAAATAACGAAAAATGCGGTTACTTCGGCAGTTAAAGGCCCCAGAACAATTAACTATGATTTAGTGGATGCACAGCAGGCAAGGCGAATTCTTGACCGTATCTTAGGTTATAAATTGAGCCCCCTTTTATGGGCGAAGGTCGGAAGCGGTCTTTCTGCCGGAAGAGTACAATCGGTTACAACTAAAATGGTTGTGGATAGGGAAAGAGAAATTAATGCCTTTGTAAGCGAGGAATACTGGAATATTTCCGCTTT
Organism: Bacillota bacterium; assembly: GCA_030705805.1. Taxonomy (GTDB): domain Bacteria; phylum Bacillota; class Clostridia; order CAKSNL01; family HGM11501; genus JAUZPY01. The sequence goes on from JAUZPY010000049.1 coordinate 1,639, forward strand.
TTTACATGATAATCCAAAGGATATTTTCGAAGCCAGATTTTACGGCAAAAACGGCAAAAAGCTAAATTTAAAAAATAAATCCGAGGCAGATAATGTTCTTTCAGAATTAAAAAATTCCGCATTTACCGTCCAGTCGGTCAAATACAGTGATAAAAAGAGACTTCCCCAGCCTCCTTTCACAACAAGTTCCCTTCAGCAGGAAGCTTCAAGAAAGCTTGGCTTTACAGCAAAACGCACTATGCTTGCAGCTCAGTCACTATATGAAGGCGTTGAAATTGAAGGCAAAGGGGCAACAGGCCTTATTACTTACATGAGAACGGATTCCCTACGTATATCCGAAGAAGCAAAAGCTATGGCACTTGCCTATCTCCATGAAAAATACGGAGATGAATATGTTCCCCCAAAAGCACGTTCATTTCAGACAAAAAAGAATGCTCAGGATGCCCATGAGGCTATACGTCCGGCTACCCTTTTAGAGCCGGATTCCATTAAAAAATCCTTGTCCGCTGATGAGTATAAACTTTATAAGCTCATCTGGGCACGTTTTATGGCAAGTTTGATGGAGTCTGCCATATATAAGACAATGGCCGCTGAGATAAAAGCCGGTTCATACAATTTCAAGGCTACCGCATCAAAAATTTCTTTTAAAGGCTACATGGTTCTATATTCAGAAAGCACAGATGAAGCAGAAGAAAAAGAACAAAGTGTACTGCCTTTAATAAAGGACGGCGCAAAATTAAGTCTTGATAATATCGAAAGCACTCAGCATTTTACCGAGGCTCCCCCAAGATATACAGAGGCGTCGTTAATTAAGGCAATGGAGGAAAACGGAATCGGACGTCCTTCCACCTATGCCCCAACGCTTTCTACTATACTTGCAAGAAGGTATATAGAGCGTGATAAAAAAACATTGAAGCCGACTGAACTCGGAATTATAATTACTGATATTTTGTCAGAGCATTTTTCTAATATCGTAAACGTTGAGTTTACGGCTAACATGGAAAATGATTTGGATAAGGTTGAAGAAGGCGGCGAAAAGTGGGTTAACTTAATAAGAGATTTCTACGAGCCCTTCCAAATAGACTTAGAGAAAGCTGAATTGGTAATAGGCAAGGTTGAAATAAAAGATGAGGAAACCGATGTTAAATGTGAGCTGTGCGGAAAAAATATGGTTATTAAAACCGGCCGCTTCGGAAAATTCCTCGCTTGTCCCAATTATCCGGAATGTAAATTTACTAAAGCAATAGTTGACGAAACAGGCGTTCCGTGTCCAAAGTGCGGCAAAATGATAATAGGAAGATTTTCAAAAAAGGGTAAAAAATATTATCCTTGTAGCAACAAGGATTGTGATTTTCTTTTATGGGATAAACCAACAGGTGAAAAATGTGAAATTTGCGGTTCTCTTATGACCCAAAAGGTCTTTAGAGATAAGGAGATCGTTCGCTGTTCCAACAGAGAGTGCGAAGGGAGCAAAGCAAGATGATCGTTGTAGGCGCAGGCCTTGCAGGCTGTGAAGCAGCTTACCAGCTTGCTGAAAGAGATATTAAGGTCAGGCTTTATGAAATGAAGCCTGACCGTTTTTCCGGTGCTCACCACTACAATAGCTTGGCTGAACTTGTATGCAGTAATTCTTTAAAAGGGAACTCTGTCGATAATGCGTGCGGTCTTTTGAAGGAAGAAATGAGAAGGTTTAATTCTCTGATAATAAAATGTGCCGATGAAACCAAAGTGCCGGCCGGCGGAGCATTGGCAGTTGACAGAGAAAAATTTTCCAATCTGGTTACGGAAAAAATTGAAGCTCATAAAAACATAAGCTTAATTCGGGAGGAAATATTTAAAATTCCCGAAAACGAACCGGTTATAATTGCAACCGGCCCGCTTACGGACAATGAGCTTTTTGAGGATATAAAAAGAATTACGGGCGGAAATTCCTTGTTTTTTTATGATGCGGCAGCTCCCTTAGTATCCTTTGAATCCATTGATATGTCTAAAGCTTTTTTCGGCTCAAGGTATAATAAGGGCACGCCGGATTATATAAATTGCCCCATGAATTATTCTGAGTACGAAGAATTTTACGAAGCGCTTATAAATGCAGAGCTTGCCCCTCTTAAAGAAGAGATTGAAAAGCCGGAAGTTTTTGAGGGCTGTATGCCCGTTGAGGTCATGGCAAAGCGCGGAAAGGATACCCTTCTCTTTGGCCCCTTAAAGCCCGTAGGCCTTGAGGACTTTGAAACAGGTGAGCGCTATCATGCGGTTGTCCAGCTTCGGAAAGATAACACGGAAGGTACTATATACAACATGGTTGGCTTTCAAACTAACCTTAAATTTGGGGAACAAAAACGTGTATTCTCAATGATACCTGCCTTAAAGAATGCGGAATATCTGCGATATGGCGTTATGCACAGGAATAGTTTTATCAATTCTCCTGCCCTATTATCCCCCGACTATTCCTTAAGGGATAGAAAAGAGATATTTTTTGCCGGCCAAATTACCGGAGTTGAGGGTTATGTAGAATCAGCGGCATCCGGGATGCTTGCAGGGATAAATGCAGCTAACAGGCAAAAGGGTGAAGAGCCTTTTATTCTGCCTGACTCAACAATGCTTGGTGCTCTTACAAAATACATTACAACTGCTGATGAAAAACATTTTCAGCCTATGAACGCTAATTTTGGAATTATATCAGCACCAAAGCTTAAAATTCGAAATAAAAGGGAAAGATATACACAAATTGCTCTAAATTCCTTGTCTGTTATTGACAATTTTACAAAATTTTAAAAAAAGCTTGCAAAGATTCTTATAATATGTTATAATTTTAAGGCTTAATTACACACGCTTTTGAAGTGTTGTTTTAGTTCCGAAAGGTTAGACAACGGTGCAAAGCGGCGGTATAAAAACTAAAGGAGGATTATTTAAATGGCAGTAATTTCAATGAAGCAGCTCTTAGAAGCAGGTGTTCATTTCGGACATCAGACAAGACGCTGGAACCCCAAAATGGCTGAGTATATATTCACAGAAAGAAACGGAATATATATCATCAACCTTCAGAAAACCGTAAGCAAAGCGGAGGAAGCTTATAACTTTATCCGTGAGATTTCCACAAACGGAGGAGACGTTCTCTTTGTAGGAACAAAGAAACAGGCTCAGGAATCTATAAAGTCTGAAGCTTTAAGATGTGGTATGTACTATGTAAACTCCAGATGGTACGGCGGTATGCTTACAAATTTCAAAACTATAAAAACAAGAATCGCAAGGCTCTATCAGCTCCAAAAAATGGAATCTGACGGCACATTTGACGTTCTTCCCAAGAAGGAAGTTATCAAGCTTCGTCTTGAAATGGATAAGCTTGATAACAACTTAGGCGGCATTAAAGAGATGAAGAACCTTCCTGCTGTTCTTTTCATAGTAGATCCTAAGAAAGAAAGAAACGCTGTAGCTGAAGCAAGAAAGCTTAATATTCCTATTGTAGCTATAGTTGATACAAACTGCGACCCTGATGAGGTTGACTATGTAATTCCCGGTAACGATGATGCTATTCGTGCTGTAAGTTTAATTGCAGGCGCAATAGCTAACGCTGTTATAGAAGGCAGACAGGGCGAATCCTTTGCGGCAGCTCCCGCAGAAGAAGCAGCAGCGGTAGCACCAGCAGAAGTTGCAGTAGCAGAAGTTGCAGTAGCAGAAGTTGCCGATATGGATGAAGTTTTAGATAAAAAGGCTGAATAAGGAGGATAATATAATGGCAGAAATCACAGCTTCAATTGTAAAAGAGTTACGTGAAGAGACAGGCTGCGGCATGATGGACTGCAAAAAAGCTTTAGTTGAATGTGACGGCGATAAGGAAAAAGCAGCTGAATATTTAAGAGAAAAAGGTCTTTCTAAGGCTGCTAAAAAAGCAGGCAGAATCGCAGCAGAAGGTATTGTATATAATTATGTTAACAAAAATGTCGGCGTTGTAGTCGAAGTTAATGCAGAGACCGACTTTGTAGCAAAGAATGCTGATTTTCAAGGCTTTGTTGCTAACATAGCAAAGACAATTGCTGAAAAAAATCCCGCAGATGTTGAAGCTTTGCTTGCATGCGAATATCCTACAGGCGGCAGTGTATCAGACGAGCTTACCAATAAGATCGCAACTATCGGCGAAAACATGAACATTCGTCGTTTTACCAGAATGGAAGGAACAATAGCTTCCTATACCCACGACGGCGGAAGAATCGGAGTTATGGTTTTACTTGACGCTCCCGAAAACGAAGCTACTCTTGAACTTGGTAAGAAGCTTGCTATGCAGATAGCTTGTTACAGTCCTGAATATGTTGCAATAGCTGATGTTCCTACTGATGTAGTTGCACATGAGAAGGAAGTTTTAAAGATTCAGGCTATGAACGAAGGAAAGCCTGAGAATATAGCAGAAAAAATGGTTGAAGGCCGTATCCGTAAGTTCTATGACGGTGCTTGTCTCTTAGAACAGGCATATATCATGGATGAGGATATAAAGGTATCTAAGCATATAGATGATGTAGCTAAGGAAAACGGCATTTCTATTTCTGTTAAGCAGTTTGTCCGTTATGAAAAGGGCGAAGGTCTGGAAAAGAGACAGGACAATTTCGCTGAAGAAATTGCAAACCTTGTAAAATAACAAATGCAGCCGGACAAAAAAGTCCGGCTGTTTTTTTTACTTGATTATCTGGCTGTTTTTACTTGATTTAATATATTAAATATGTTATACTATAACCAAAATTTATTAAAGGAATGAATATAATGGATTTGGTTCTAAAATTTGTTTATGCCCTGTGGTTTGTTGCTATTACAGCTTTAACGGCTATAACGGTATATTTAAACAATAAAGCAAACAAAAAAACAGCTGCAACGGTTGTCGGTGCTGTCTCCTTCCTGTTTGCAATAGTTTCAGTATCAGTATTTTTTATTAATCTACAGTAGTTATATAGGCGATATTTAAATAATTACAAGGTTTGCCATCATGAAACTCATAACGTTATAAGATATTTTTTGTACATGACGATATTTTAATTTCCGGCGGTGTATAATATGATTAACATAAGCTCACCCTTTACTTTGGATGATGCAAAAAAACTTCACGCAGGCGACAATGTTAGTATCAGCGGTGATATTTATACAGGCAGAGACGCAGCGCATAAGAAAATGACCGAGCTTTTAAGTGAAGGTAAAAAGCTGCCTTTCGATGTAAAGGATCAGATTATTTATTATGTTGGTCCTTGTCCTTGTCCTCCCGACAAGATAATTGGGTCTTGCGGTCCGACAACAAGCTGCCGTATGGACGCATATTCTCCGATCCTTTTAAAAGAAGGTTTACGGGGGATGATAGGAAAAGGATACAGAAGCGAAGAAGTTATTAATGCAATGAAAGAATATGGCGGTGTCTATTTTTGCGCTACAGGAGGTCTTGGAGCTCTTATTTCAAGGTCTGTAGTTAAGAAAGAGCTTGTTGCTTTTCCCGAGCTTGGCACAGAGGCGATTTTCAAATTGACTGTAAAGGATTTCCCCGCAGTGGTTGCTATTGACTCATGGGGTAACAACCTTTATAATATAGGTATAACGAAGTACAGGAGGTAATATTATGGCAAAGGTAACAAAAGATACGATTATTGGCGATGTGTTAGAGATAGACAGCGGCTCTGCTCCCTTTTTCCTTGAAATAGGAATGCATTGTCTCGGATGCCCTCATTCTCAGGGAGAAACTATCGAAGAAGCTTGCGCAGTTCATGGTGTTGACGTTGATGTCCTTTTGGAAAAGCTTAATGATTATCTGAAGGATAAATAATAATATGATTATAAAAGCCATCAGTTCATATGAACTGATGGCTTTTTCTTAGCTATATTAACTATTTTGTTTGCTCTTAGCTTGCTTTACTATATTTTTATAAAACTGTTCAAATATTTTTTTCATGTTGTCATTTATTGCATTCTTGGTCTTTCTGTCAGCAGTTGCAAAACCCCTTATAAACTTTAATTTATCTTGGAATAATTCTGTAAGCGTTTTTGCATCTGAGGCCTTGGCAACATCATAAATAGCTTCAACAAAGTCTTCTCTGTCCTTGGCAGATAAGTCTTGAAGCCAGCCTCTAATTGTTGAATCCACAAGCTGACTTCCCTTACTAAGCTCCTGCTCCCTAACAAAAGAGGCGCCAATAATTTCCCACGAAAAGCCGGAGTGCTGAAAGAGTCCGTTCTGCATGCTTTTTACAACAATACACTCAGACGTGTGGCCTAAAAGCTGACCAACAACCGAGCCTTGCGGAACTATGGATATTATTTTATTCTCAGAAAGCTTGTATCCCTCACCGTCAATAACCTTTTGGCAAAAGCCCGGACCGTCATTATTATATATTCTCTTAATACGGTCCATGTACTTCTTGCGGCAGTTTATAGCGGCATAAATAGCCAGATTTCCTCCCTTGGAATGGCCTCCGACATAAACTGACCCTTTTACATTGCCAAGTACAGTATTAATGTAGGTCACAGCTTCCTCTTGAGCAGGAACACAGTCCATAAATCCCAGATTAAAATCTTCCTTCCACCCTATGATAGTGTCGTCTGTGCCTCTGAATGCTACATATGTCCGTTTACTGTCCAGTCTTATACAAAGGGCGGAAAATTGCTTTTCGGTAAGTTCATCAACAGTGTCAATATACCCAAAAAGTTTAAGGTTTTCGTATCTTACGCTGCCTGCCATTTTTTCAAACATAGCAGGGATTTCTTTTGGCAATATAGCGCCTAAAGGCTTATCGGCTCTTAATTTGTATCGTTCCCATGCGTCTTTTATTGAAATAGCATATTCCTCAAATTCAGAGGACAAGATACCATTAAAATCTACATAGGCCAGCTGTGTAAATATTAAATTATCCACCTCGTTAAATTCCGAAGCCTCAAAAGTTAAATCGCCTCTCCAATCTATATAATCAATAATATAAGACATAAAGTCACTCCTAAAGGGCATTTTTTATAATTAATCCGGATAGCATATTTTACACGGAATTCTGCCTTCGGCTAAGGCCTCGCTAAGTGTAATTTTAATTGCTCCATTTTTTAATGTTCTGCAATTTTCTTTATGATACTTATCTCCTGTGGTTCCAATATATACATATTGTGTATTAGTATCATCTGTAACTTCCTGCGCAGCAGTACTGCCTGTATCCGTATGGCTTATCAGTTTAACAAATTCTTCTACATGCTTTACGTTAGGAGGCCAGGTAGAAATTACCGCATAACCTTCACTTAAAAGTTTCTTGTTAATCATAACTCCGTCTAAGTAAGCGTAAGCTAATATGCGTCCATACATATCTCTTTTCTGAACATCATATTCAAGTGCAACCTTTTTGCCTGAAAGGAGCGATGATGTATAATCTGATGCTATTTTCCCTGCCTCGGTGTTTTTTTCAGCATCCGGATGAACACTTTCCGGTGTATCGATGCCTATCAGTCTTATTTTTTCCTTTACCCCGTTCATATTAACTGTAAAAGTATCTCCGTCCACCACATTAATTACTTCATACAGTGGCATAATATTAACAGTGTTTGTGTTTTGTTCCCAAAGCACAAAGCAGTCAAGAGCCTCCGATACAAACCTAAGTGGAACCAAAGTCCTGCCGCCATCTATAATTGCAGGTGCTTCTAAAAAATAATATACACCATTAATATATGCTTCCTGTATATTTACTCTTAGCTGTATCAGTTTTTCTCCTTTTACCGCATTAATATATCCTGTCTCCGGGGCATAAGTAACAGATGCGCCAAATTGCTCAAATATAGTTCTGGCAGGGACCATAATGCGGCCGTTTTCTATTACAGGTGCAACATCAAAGTTAAGTAAGGTTCCATCATATATTATATTAACCGCATAAACATTGGTAACAAAAAACAGAAAACAAAATAAAAAAGCTAACAATTTTTTCATTAAATCTCCCCCAGTTAAATTATATCTTAAACATTTTCACTTTGTCAATGCAGCACTTGACAAAACGCTAAAAATATATACAATAAAAGAGAGGTGATTAGTATGAAGAAGCTCTATAAGAGCACAACTGACAAAAAGATTTTCGGTGTTTGCGGAGGTATTGCAGAATACTTTGAATTAGATTCGACGATAGTGCGTTTGATATGGGTAATCTTTCTATTCTGGGGCGGAGCCGGCCTTCTTGCATACCTTATAGCTGCGCTTATTATGCCAAGGGATATTGATATACAGCCATAATGAATAATGTAACTTTATATCAGATTGCTGTGGATATACAGAGTCTTACCATGTGTTATATATTTAAAACAAAAAAAGTAAGATTATGTAATTAACAGAGTACAAGTTGAAAAAGCCCCGGAAAAGCTTTTTGAAAAAGGCATTGAAATATTAAAGGTTTCCTGCTGCAGGTTAAGCTGCAGCAGGAAACCTTTTTTAATACCTTGTAGAATTCATGGCAGGGCTTTTTTAATTTTGCTTTTCTACCATTTTATATTCATCGTAAAATTTAAAATACGGACACGATTTTTTGCTGCCTGCCATAAAGCGTTCAATTTCATCCTCGTCCAAGTTTATCTCGCAAACATAACACTCTGTATCATCATCATACTGATAATAAGCACAGTCATTGCACTGATTTTTATCCTTTTCCATTTTATCCGTACCTTTCTGATATTTTTAGGTATTCATTTATTAACTAAAGTTGCCCTATTAGTTTGCTATTTGTAATTAAATATCAAGGTCCGTATCCTTATTTATTATATCCCCAGAAGCAGCATCAATTTTATAAGTGTATTCACAGTTATTTGCTTTAAACTTTATTTCATATATCTCTTTATCATCCTCGTTAGTCTCAGATGAATCAATCATCATGACAGAATTAACTTTTTCACCGGCATCGGAAACCGCGATATCAATAGCCTTATCCATGCCTATATACTGTTCCTTTTCAGCTTTGCCGGTAGAGTCAGTGGTGTCAGTTTCACCTGCCGCCCCTTTATCTTCACTGTCTTTATTTTCTTTATCTTTATCTTTATCTTCATTTAAAGTAATTATTTCACCTGTCAGGGCATCTATCGAAGCTTCATAATATAAATCCCCATCACCGAAGTCAATAACATATACCGGGGGTTTTTTATCTTTTTTAAATTCAAATTTTGAAATATCTGCATCCGGATAGGTGTCTGTTATAACCTTTTTCGCAGCTTTTTCTCCAATGTATTCCTGCTTTTTTTGCGTACAGGCGGTAATTGGCAGCGCCATAGCTAAAATAACCAATAGTACAGCAATCTTTTTCATAACAAAGCTCCTTTTTAACGATTAGTTATATATAAATTATACTCCTCCCTCCTTGTTTATGCAAGCAAAAAAGAGTGCCTTAATTCGGCACTCTTTATAATTAAATGGCATATAGGCTTTCTGATTCTTCTCTTTTTTTAATAACCCACGCTCCGCCTGTAAAATCAGGCATAAAAGCGGGTGCTCCGCCTTTTGCTATCGACTCCTCTGAAAGTACTGTAACAGCCATCCATGTAGCCGCATCATAAACGTCAATAGGTGACGGAAGGCCTTTTTTATAGGCTTCAATAAAAGCTCCTATAACCATGCCGTCCATTCCCCCGTGACCGCCCTTTAACCCTTCTTGCAAGGTTTTTTTCCAAAGGGGATGATCATACTTTTCATAGTAGTCGGAAGCATTGTTAAAATGAGGCGTCCAGTTATCCTCATAACCTTTTCCACCGTGATCACTTTCTAAAAATATGGACTTATTTTCTTCTACATAAGAACCTTTTGTGCCTCTAACCTCAAAATTTCTTGAATAATAGCCCGGCAAGGTCGTTCCTAAGGTAAGTGAAATAGTTTCGCCATGGGCACATTTTAATATCGTGTTTACAACATCACCTAAAGCAAAGTCCCTTTTCAAAAGCTCTTGATCTCTCTCCGGATTATTCTTTATATATTCATGCATTCCCTTTGATGACGAGCTTTGAGATATCACGCTGACTATACGATTTCCTCTGTTAATATCCAATATCTTAGCAATAGGGCCAAGCGCATGAGTGGGATAATTATCACAATTTCTGTTTAAGTAATTTCTTTGACGATAATGTTTATAATTTTCGTCTTCGCCTCTGGCAATGGAATTTCTTAGATCATGACGATATCCGCCTCTGCAATGTACAACATCACCGAAGAGTCCTTGCCTTACCATGTTCATTACCAACATTTCGTCTCTGCCATAACAGCAGTTTTCAAGCATCATGAAAAATGTGCCGGTTCTTTCCTGGGTTTCAACCAGCTTAAAGCAGTCATTAATACTATATGCTCCCCCGACTTCCAGACCAACTGCCTTGCCATGCTCCATTGCTTCGCAAGCAAGCTTTATATGAGCTTCCCATGAAGCAAAGATGAAAACTACTTCAATTTCTTTATCTTCAAGTATATCTAAGTAATTTTTTGTTGCCCAAGGCTCTATGCCCTTAGCTTTAAGTCTTCTTAAATTATCCTCAATTTTAAAATCATACAAATCACTTACGGCAACAATATCAAGGTCTTCAAGGTCTGCCAAAAGGTTCGTTATCATATAAGTACCTCTAGCACCCAAGCCAATAATACCTACTTTAATTTTATCCATTTTATCACTCCCTTTTAAACATAATAGCATATTAACTTTTTTAATTCAATCATTTTAAAGAATTTCAGCAAAATATGCTTTGCTTTTTTCGGTTTTTATAGATGCTATTTGCTTACTTCAACATTTATTATAGAGAGTAATCATATGTTCCATGGACCCTTTTTTCAGTCTATAATCCTATATGCAACACCGAGTAAACCCGGGCCGGCGTGAACTCCTAATGCGGGACTGATATGGCACATATAGATATTGCGCAAACCCTCTATATTTTCTAAAGAAGAATAAACTTTCTTTGCCTGCTCCAATGCTCCACCCTGTAAAACGGCGATGTCAAACATCTTGTCCTTTACTATAGCTTTAATGGTTTCCTGTATCTTTTTAATAGAAAGAGAGTAACTGCGTGTTTTTGCATAAGTAAAATAACAGCCTTCTTCATTGTTTATAGAAATGACAGGTATAATTCTCAGCAAGGTGCCTAAAGTACCCATTACCAAACCAATTCTGCCGCCCTTAATGAGATAGCTAAGAGAAGGAATACAGAAAAACCCATTGGCTTTTTTCCAGTCTTCATTCAAACTAACTACAATCTCTGTAGCCGAATGACCTTTCTCATTCATTTCAATCGCCTTTATAACAAGTAGTCCCAAAGCCATGGAAAGACGATGGCTGTCAACTACATGTACAGTCAAGCCCTCGGTTTCCTTTGCACACATTTGAATAACGCCATACGTTCCGCTGAGGCCTGAGGACATACAAATAGCGATGGCTTCTTGATAACCTTCCTCCTTTATTTGTTCAAAAACTTGCATAATATAACCGGGAGAAGGTTGAGAAGTGGATGGTATCACCTTTGGCATGACAGCATAAACCTCATCAGGTGTAATATCTACGCCGTCAAGGTACTGTCCATCCGGCATATTTATATTAAGAGGCAGTATAAAAATATGATGTTGTTCGATATAGTCCCTTGGTATATCACAACTGCTATCCGTGATTATAGCAATATTTGATTTTTTCATAGGTTAACTCCTTAAAATATTTCAAACTTTAGTTTTTACAAATTCAATTTTTGTATTCATTGTCATTTAAAGCTTTGCCAGCCTTAAACGAAGGGGCTTTAGAAGAAGCTATATTCATATATTCCTCTTATTGTTTTTGGCATTGCTTTGCAATGGTTCTATAAATAAGTTCATGCCCATCCTTATTCGGATGAATACCATCTAAGCATAAGAAATCACGATAATTGTTGCACTTCAAAAATGCACTGCGTATATCAATTATCGGAACAGCCATCTTTGCTGCCAATAGCATAGCCTCAATATTATACATCTCTTGCCAACGGTAAATCATATCAACATTGCCAAGCCATTTCAGTATGTTATCTTTGTTAATTCCTCTGGAAACCCAGTTAAAATATCTGTTTGGTTCTAACGGCGGAAGAGTTAGAATTGTTGGATTGCCGCCATTGCTGCGAATCTCATCAATTGCCTCTTTATATAATGCCCCAAATTCTGCAAGTGGAGTTTTGGCAATGTGCTCCTTTTCCGGATTATCTGCAATTTCACTCCACTCAAAATCACAATCATTGCCACCCCATTCCAAAAAAACGGTTTTGTACCCCATAAGCTCATTTGTATGCCGCTTAATAATCGACAGTCCTTTTGAAACTGTGCATCCGAACATCGAATAATTTTTAATATTTATATCCTTTCGCCTGAGCAGCTCTTCTAAATTCATTTTTATAATTTTGTAATGACTTGTTTCGGGTTGTAATACAACCCCTTTCCCAATTGAATCTCCAAAGACGCAAATATCCGTAACGCTCACGTATAACCCTCCCGTACTTTAATTTATAAACTTTCCCATTTTTTCGCCAATATAAAAAAGCAATGAAACAATTGCTAAATATGCTACATATAAAATCCATGCAATACTCCAAAGATGAAACCATAATGATGCTGATAAATACAAAATAGTTGTAAGTATAAATCCTGAAATAAAAAGGTGAAGTCCTCTCTCTAATTTTGAAATATGTTTTCGGTTTGCTATATAATCGGTCATTATATAAAAGAGGACGATAATTATCACAATCAGCCAGCTGTGATTCCACTCATTTTTTAAGTACATTACAGATAAATACAGAGATGGAAAGACGTAAAGTATAGGTATAAGGCTCAAATAAATAAACGCTATTCCACATCTAGTTAAAATTTTAAAGTTAAATAATTTTGCATATCCATACGCTTTAATTGAAAAACAAACCAAATAAGCAAAGGTGCCGCCAACAGCTATCAGCCATGTGTTTTCAAATGTTTTTAGAACAACTATACTTACAAAAAGATAAATAAGCGTTAGTGTGATGAAATAAAATGAGGTGATAAGAGCAGTGCTGATAAGGTTCTTTTTTAATGCACTTAAGGAACTGCCTGTTTCAACCTCCCTTATAGCTTCTTTGTAATCAACCATCATAGCAATTGCTTTTTTGTAACTTTCGTCTTCAGACATTCCCATCTTCAGACAATCATTGTATTTATCGAGCATAATGGAATACAATTCTTCTCGAACTTCAATGATTTCATTTGTTTTAGGATATAAGAAAAATTTTTTGTTTATATATTTTCTCATCTTTTTTTCCATTATAAGATGCCTCCGATCAAATTATTCAAAACAACATTTATCTCTTGCCATTCTTTAACCTTCTGAGCGTACACATCTTTTCCTTTTTGTGTGATTGAATAATATTTTCGCCTTGCTCCCTCATCCTCGTCACCCCAATAGGTTGTAATAAGATTATCCGTTTCCATACGCTTGAAAGCAGTATAAATTGTAGCATCCTTTATGTTAAGCAAACCATTTCCACGCTCGATAATGGTTTTCATAATCTCATAACCGTATGAATCTTTTTTTATTAGAATAGCTAAAATAATCGTTTCAGTATTTCCTCGTAATATTTCACTCGAATAACTCAATAGATCACCCCATATACCTAATCAGATTAGATATATCATATCATTATCCTTCTTACTTGTCAACTATTAAAATGCATAAATATGCTACTAAAAAAGGCAACTAAGATACGCTAAATTCGTAGAAAAACCGGTGCAAGTGAAAGTATTTATAAGAACATAAAAATTTTTATAAATTCTTCAAACAATAAAAAATTATCTGAATTGTCTTCATTAAGACAATTCAGATAATTTTAAAAATAAATCTTCAAACAGTTTATCCCTAAATATGCGTGTTACATATCTCATCGGGATTCTTAATGGTACCTTTTCGTAATAACCGTCATACCCCGGCATAAGTACGTCAGTAATGCGAGACTCCATAAACTTATCATTATCATTTAAAAGCCAGGCAACAGCGGTTACATCCCAAATAACCTTGCTGAAAGAGGCGGTATTAAAAAATTTCTTACACTCATCTATTGTATGGGTTAGAAGATAGTCGCAAAGCTCATTTTTCAAGGATAGGTTGGCTTTAAGGATAGGTTCGGTAATAGAAAAATCGGATACTACACCCATACACGGAAGCTGAACTATAGGCGCTCCGCTCCCAAATATAACTCTTGAAGCAGCTACATCCTGCCAAAGATTAAACTCCTTTGTGTCGCTACATTCCCTGGCATGACCGCCAAGCCACACTATGACAATGTTTTCTTTTATATTAGGATTTAGTTTCAAGGCTGATGCAACAT
>JAUZPY010000005.1 GCA_030705805.1 Bacillota bacterium
CCTCTCTTTTGGGGAGAATTCTGATCTGTTGCCTTATTTTTAAGTGAATCCAGACCCTTTTGAAGTGCAGGTGCTGTAGATTTTCTAACCTGTGTGCTTCTGCCAGTTCTGACTAACTGGTTAAATGTTGGCATTTAATTTTCACCTCCATACTATTTAATTTATATCAACAGCACTTTAGCGCTGTTAATAAACGACAGCAATGGCAGCACCTACGTCGATTTCGCAAGCATTGCCAAGTTCTTTCATAGTGGAAACCCATTCCACATCTATGCCGGACTTTTCGCAATCATCTACTATGCCGGAAATTAAGTTCGGTGCAGCATCCTTAGCCAAAAATACTTTTTTTGCTTCACCGCTTCGTATTTTTTTCTTGGACTGCTTTATTCCGATAGCCTTTTCGGCAATATTGAGTTCGCTTAACAATTGTATCACCTTTTCTGTATACACACCAGTACAATCTAAAATTGTAACACAGTTACAAAATATTGTCAAGCATTATTTTTCCATTAATACTTCAATGTTTCAGAATAATTTTGATACTTAAATTCCACCCGGAACCAATAATCCAACTTAGCATCGGAAGCACCAACCTCCGAAACCTTATCATCAACATATAAAATCCATCCTGCATCTTTAGTAGATGCTATCCCATTAAAATTATCAAACATTCCGTTCTTGAAAGTGTAAGATATGCCATTCTCCTTGCACGCCTTTATTACAGCATCCTTTGCGGTTGGACTTTTCAATTGAAGAGTTAAGTCAGTATCTAAAATAACCTTTCCGTTTGCATCTGTTAGTTTGACCGAGCCGTCAATAGGTTCATATTTTGAACTCTCTTTCGAACAACCCGGAAGCACTACTATAAGTGCCAAGGTAAGTAATATTACTAAAATTCTTTTCATATTAATAAATACCTCCGTAAATTAACTTGCATTATTTTACCACAATAAAGTAACTTAGTCAACTTCTAATATTATACCCCAATCATAGACTTGAACAGGTGATTTTAACAATGAAAAGAAAATCTTTTACTTATAATACTATAATTATGACTTTAGCAAATACCATAACCAGAATTTTAGGTTTTGCCTACCGCATATTTTTAAGCCGTTTTATCGGAGCGGAAGGTCTGGGCTTATATGGACTTATTATGCCTGTTTACTCAGTCTGTTCAACTATTATTGCCTCCGGGCTTCCCGTTGCTTCAATGAAGCTTACAAGTGAAAGGCTTGCGTTGGGAGATAAGCAGGGAGCTAGATCGGTAATTTCATGCACACTTAAGGCTGTGGCAATAATCTCTTTTATTCTTTTTTCAATAGTAATCTTATTTTCAAGCACTATATCTTCCATCCTTGGAGATGAAAGATTACGTATCCCTTTAGTATGCCTTTCTTTTGCTATATTAATTACCGGTTTTGAAAACATTTACAAAAGCTACTTTTATGCTGCTCAAAATGTAAAAACGCCTTCTTTTGCAGAAATAGTAGAGCAAATATTAAGGATATGTTTTGTTGTTACTCTCTTAGCTATATTTTGCAGAGGGAATCTTGGTTTATCTGTCATAGTTATGACTCTTGGCATATTTGTCGGTGAGGCTGTAAGTTCAATTTTCCTTTCATTATATTATATAGGCGCTGTAAGAACTATAAAAAAGCCAAAAGACTGTACCGAAATCAGCAAAAGAATATATCAATGTGCAACTCCTATAACCCTTGCAAGAGTTGCAAATTCAATCATTATGTCATTGACATCCGTATTGATACCAACCCTTCTGACACTTTATGGGCTTGATAGGTCAGAAGCATTAAGTCTCTTCGGCATTTTAACAGGTATGGTAGTGCCAATTCTTTTGCTTCCTTGTATATTTACCAATGCTATATCCGTGAATCTTGTGCCGTTCGTATCATCAAACTTAGCAAAAAATAATTATGCTGCAATCAACAGAAAGCTTACAAAATCACTTATGATTGTATCTTTGGTTTCTTATCCTGCTGCTGCCGCGATGAGCGCTCTTGCAGAGCCTCTGGGTATAGTTTTATATTCCGAGTCCAGAGTTGGCACTATGCTTCCTTTTATGGCAATAGGATCCCTGATTTGCACGTTTCAGCATATATTTGGCTCTGTTCTCAACGCTTCAGGAGGTGAAAAGAAAAGCGCAGTTTATTCTTTTTCGGGAAATATAATTTCACTTTTAACTTCTGCCTTATTAATACCTCTTTTTGGAATAAAAGGATATATAGTAGCCTATACTATTTCATCTCTTGCTGTATTAATTCCCGAAATAAATCTTACATTTAAACTTATAAAATGCAATATTGATATTTTTTCAAAGCCTTTATTTTTAATGCTTCCTTCTATACTTTGCTTTTTATTAATTAAACTTTTTTATAAAATACTTGCCTATAATCATACCATTTATTTAGCTCTGATTTTATCTTTAGCTTTAGGGCTCTTTGTTTACATAGCTTTAATATGGCTTATGGGTTCATTTAAAAAAATAATTATTTTTAATAAAAACAACTTGACTAATTTAAAGATATAAGGTATAATTTTAAGTATCACTTTATGAGTCCCGCATTACAATTATCCACATAAGCCAATTGAATTTGCGGAGGGAGGGATATACCATGTCAGAAATCAGAGTTAAAGAGAATGAGTCACTGGACAGTGCGCTTCGCCGTTTTAAGCGTTCATGCGCAAAGGCAGGTGTTTTGTCCGAAGTAAGAAAGAGAGAACATTACGAAAAGCCAAGCGTTAAGCGTAAAAAGAAATCAGAGGCTGCTCGCAAGAGAAAATATATATAATTCGTAACAGTCCTTCGCGTTAAGTTATGCGGGAACAAAGACTGATAAAAAGAATGCGGACAATTTACTTGTCCGCTTTTTTTATGAAAGGATTTTTTATATGGTTTTATTGGGAAATGACTGGGATAATATTATCGGTGATGAATTTACAAAAGATTATTATATAAAACTTAGAGCTTTCTTAAAGTCAGAATATTCAAACTATAATGTATATCCAAATATGTACGACATGTTTTCAGCATTAAAGGCTACTTCATTTGCCGACACAAAAATTGTTATAATTGGTCAGGATCCATACCATGAACCGGGTCAAGCCCATGGTATGTGTTTTTCCGTTAAACCCGGAGTAACACCACCTCCTTCCCTACGCAATATTTTTAAGGAGCTGCAGTCTGATCTTGGCCTTTATATTCCTAATAATGGATATTTAATGAGTTGGGCTAAGCAAGGAGTCCTTCTTCTTAATACTGTGCTTACCGTAAGAGAAGGTGAAGCCAATTCACATAAAGGAAAAGGATGGGAAATTTTTACTGACAGAATTATAAAAGAATTATCAAATCGGGATGATCCTGTTGTTTTTCTCCTTTGGGGAAGTCCTGCTCAGGCTAAAGCAGAACTGATAGATACAAGCAGGCATTATATCTTTGAGGCACCCCATCCAAGCCCTTTGTCAGCTTCAAGGGGATTCTTTGGCTGTAAACATTTCTCCAAAGCTAACGAAACACTTATTTCCTTGGTTAAATCACCGATTGACTGGCAGATAAAAAACATTTAAGCTTTTTTATTGTAATTTTAGTGCTGTATATTACTGTTAGTCATAACCACCGGCAAACGAGCTGTACCCTGTCTAGCGGACACAGTATATAATTTTTTCTCCTATATTTGGGTGTAAATAAAATATAATACTTGCACACCCACCCAGAGTATGTGCTAAACTATTTGCTATAGGTGTCTTCCTTTCTATTCTATAATTTGGCCCTTAACATCCTTGTTATAGCTCGGTGGATACTCCGACTTAAGTTTTAACCCTCACCCGCATAGCGGTCGGTTATTAAAAAGGCTACTTCTGTCACTTTTTTGCTAAAGCACTAATATAAGTAATAAAAGGGACCCAAAGGGTCCCTTTTATTACTTATATATGCGAAAACGGAACCTTAGTTCTAAGGCTCCGTTTTAAAAACAAATCCCCTACATTTTGAAATGTAGGGGATTTTTCTTTAACCTTTAACGCCAACTTTATCAACACTCTCAATAAAGTACTTTTGCGTAAATGCAAAAATAACAATAAGCGGTAATATAGTAAGCATAGCTGCAGCATTAAGAACGAAAGTTTTATTTACACTTGTATCAGAGAACACGGCTACACCAAAAGTAGCCGTCTTAGACAGAAGTACTAAGGACAAAGGTCTTGCCTTATTTTTAGAAACAAACATCATAGATGTTACAAAATAATCATTCCAATGCCAAACTAAAGAAAACAGGAAAACAACCAAAGCTGCCGACAATGAGTTGGGGGCCATAATTCTAAGGAATGTTCCAAAGGGGCTGCATCCATCAATATAAGCGGCTTCTTCAAGTTCTTTGCTCATTCCTCTGAAGAATTGCCTGAATATGTATATAAACAATCCGCCTCTAAGCCCTACTCCGAGAATTGCGGGAATCCACATAGTCCACGAAGTACCAATTAAATTGATGCTTAGTTTATCCCCAACAATCAAAGATGGCAGCCATAAAAGCTTAAAGAAATCAAAGTTTCTGTATGTCATAAACATCGAAATCAGGTATATTTGAGGAGGAACTATCATCGTCATAAGTACTATACCAAACAATAATGTTCTGCCTTTAAACTTAAATCTGGCAAATCCGTAACCGGTTACGGCACTTGCAATAACCTGTAGGAGGGCACTTCCCAATGCCACTTTAACACTGGCCCAAAAAGATTTAGCATAATCCAAATATTGCAGAGCTAATTTTAAGTTATTAAGTCCAATATTTGTTGGTATCCAAATACTTATACCGGATGTAACATAGTCTTCACTAAATGCCTTACTAAGCATTCTAAATACGGGATAAAGAACAATATAGCTAAGCCCTATAAGTATAAATGCTCTGAATATGGCATAAAGAAATGCCATTGCTTTTCTCCTGAAAAAGGCAGAGCCGAAACGTTTCAAACCAGTATGGTTAACACGACCGCTTTCTTTCATTTCTTGATCGCGTCGTTTCATCTCTTCATTAAACTCTTCTTTTGAAAGCCTGGATAATTCAGTTTTCATTTCGTACCCCTCCTTTATTCATCAGTATATACAGTCTTAGAGAATATAAACTTTACAATTAGTACTAGAATAATAATTATAACAAGGAAATATGTCCAAGCTACTGCTGAGCCGATTCCGGCTTTACCTGAGGAAACTCCGTTTGCATCAATCATTTTCATTATCTTATTCTGATAATAAGTAAAAGAGTCAATAATTGTATAGATTACGCAAACCAATGTCATAGGTGAAAGCAGTGGGAAGGTGATTTTCCAGTATTCTTCCCAAGCAGTTGCTCCTTCCAGAGAAGAAACCTCGTAGTAAGATTTCGGTATACCTTGCAACGCTGACAAATATAAAAGAATTTGTATTCCGGACTTCCAGGTTATATCAAATATACTTCCGACAATGTTCTTTAAGTATTCTATCACACTGTTGCTTAGGCCACTTTCGTTCAGAAATTCAAGTATAACTGAATTATCCTGATACGTGAAAATATTTGATGATTGGTTAAGGCTTACCGTTGTACTCATGCCTGTCGTTTTAAGTATCTCTAATGTTACACCTGAAGCTATAATAACAGGAAGGAAAAACAATATTCTCGATACAGTTCTGCCAAAAAATTTCTGATTTAGCATTTGTGCTATAAACATACTGAAAAAAGCAATAATTGGCACCTGATACAACATATCTTTCAGGGATCCAGTCAAATAAGGCAGAAAGTTTTCATCTTTCGTAAATATATATGCATAGTTATCAAACCCAACAAAATTTAGCCTAATACCTCCTGCTTTTGCTCCAACCTCGCAGAAGGAATACACCAAAGATGATAAAACAGGTATAAGAAATAAAAAGAATGCACCAATCATCCAAGGTAAAATAAACCAATAGCCAGTTTTAGCTTGCCTTAAGCTTAATGCCGCAGCTGCTTTTTTCTTCTTTTTAATAGTCTTATTAGTTGCTCTTAATGATTCCTTTTCTTCTTTTGTCGGTCTTGGGGCTTTTTGTTCTTCTGTAAGTTCTTCTTCAGATTCAACCGCTTGAGAGTTTTCTTTCGTCATCTCTTACTGCCCCCTTTCAACTTTATATCCCCTGCCCGGAATTACAACACCATTTATTGAAACATCATTATTATTATAATTAACACATACAGAAACACCGTTTGAATAGGTTGTTTTTCTTACACCTTCAGCAAGTATCTCATGGTTAGCTATATCAGCACCTGATATCTGGTCAGCAACTTTTTTATAATCCGTGTAAGTTTTAATTACGTCGTCTTTCCACTCGGAATAGTTGCAACTGTATAAGTATTTAAGATATGTTTCTTTTAATGTTGTTGTATCACCTGCTACGAAACTATATAATAAACCGCTGCCTGTTTCAATGGCATTAAGTACCATTTTTTCAGGATCACTTGATAAGTTTACGGATTCTGAAACATAGGTCTTACATCCTCTTACAACTATCTGATAAAAAGGTACCGCTTCATCAGCGAGTTCCACATATGTAGTAGTTGCAGGAACCGAGAGAAGAATATCGGAATTTAAAATAGCATAAGCATTAGGCTCAGTTGTCATTACTTCGATTCCACTGTTATTATAATTTTTAATAATATTCTCCCAAATATCTGTACATTTACCTCTTGTAATTCCATCTTTTGAGCCATCGGAATAAACCGTCTTACCTATAATTTCAAGGGAAATGCCTTTAGCACCTAAATCCTTATAGTCTTCAAGATATTTGTTCGAAGCCTCTTGGACTTTATCTGCTTTAAGTAAATTCCAGCGTGCTCCAAGGTTTATATGTGCAGAAAGTCCATTATTACTTTGCTGATATGCCGGAGCTTGGCTCGTAAACTTAACAGAGTCAAAGAACCTGTTAAAGCCTCTCCCGCTGTCGGCAAAATTTATAAAGTCTATGTTCGGGAAAAATCCTACACCTTTAGTCTTTAAATATTCTTCCGTTTTCAAAAATTCTTTTTTCCCGCCAATAGAACTTTCAAAAGATACTTTAGATTGAACTTTCTTTCTTCCGCTCGCTTTTATCCAGTCGGAATATTTAATTGTCAGATTGTTAATTCCGGCATTTGACATATCGTCTGCTATATTTCTTATATCTTCGAATGTAGTCTTAACATCAAAGACTTTACACGGAAAACCAAGTATGCTTGTTTTCTTCTCAACACCGGCATACATATCAAAGAATAATCCGCCGTCTTTTAAATTCTCAGATTTTTTCATTCCTTTATCTAAAAGATACTGTCTGTATCTTTTAGCCATGCCAACATAGGAAGCATCATTTCCGGAAAGGAAATAATATTTTACAGAATAATTTTTGCTTTTATCCCTTAGTTCATCTGACACAGGCTGTGCGTCTTCTTCCGTATCCGTTTCCCTTTTTATGATCTTATTCAAATAAGAAGAATATACCTTATTATACGCTGATTCATAACCACTGACTTCAGCATTTACATAACCTACGGATGCGTTATCTTCGACTACCCCCATTATTGCATTTTTTGAATCGGTTCTTACCATACCAAAAACAGGCATGTAATACCTCTCAGAAGCGCCACTGAATTCTGAAGCCTTGCTTTCTTTATAAGCTCCGTAAATAGGCTGGCTATATGGCTGGCTGGCATTTGTTTTTCCATTATTAAAATAAATTAACGCTCCGCTGCCATCCGGAATAAACATGTATCCATTTTCATTATAGCTGCTTGCTCCGAAAGAAGGCAACAGTTTAATTTCGGTTATATTGTAGTCGATATTCTGCTCGATAGCATCGCCCAAACCGGTATTTACCTTACCCCGAACGGTATAATGTGTCTTAAATTCAGAATCGTTAAGCAAAACTTCCGCTTTAAAAGAATCACCGTCAAGGCTATATTTTACAGGTATAGTAAAATTCAAATCAGGAAGCTTAAATGTAAATTTTACACCATCCTCTAACACCTGTGAGGTAACTAGATTATTCTTGACGCAACTATAATAGCTGTTTAAATTAAAGTAATTATAGCCTTGTGCATATTGGATATATAGCTGTGATTTTGTTCTGTAATAAGCATGACCTGCTGCCATACCAATGGCATCTTTGTCCTGATCAATAGGATTGCTCCTCCATACAAGACCTGTCTTCTTATCATAAACAAGTATTTCACCCATACGATACTTAGAGTTGTCAATTATAGCATATAGTGCTAAATATTCATTTTCACATACCTTCGTAAAGTCGCTGTCAATTGTTTTATTATTAGGAGTAACACCTTTCATATATTTTGCAAATTTTTCTACCAATTCAGAGTCGATTTGGGCTGTTTCTCCTTCAGAAGTTCCGCTTTTTCCGGTGCTTGCAGCTTTTCCGGTATCTGCGGATTTAGAGCTCTGAGAAGCTTTAGTGTCCGTACTATTGGCAGGTTCCTTCTTTGCAGTCTTATCGGTACTTCCTGTAGTTTGTGGCATGTTTGTATTTTCTGTAGCTGTTATTATAACTCCCGAAAATAAGGATACAAGGAGAGTTACTACAATAATTAAAGATAAATACTTTTTAATATTCATAATTTCACTCTCCTTTCTTTATAAGGCTAACCTATAAAACAGTTCATAGAATATTGTTGTTATAAATGTTGCTACCTGGCTGTAAAGTACGACCAGCAGCATCATTAAGAATATAATTACAAGCATCCCGACCGCTGTAAGGATAACCATCAGAATTGCTTTTTTTGTAGCGAAATTATGTACCGTTTGCATACCTATAAACAATAAAACCGCTGTCCAAATATAGCCTATTAGAAGTATGCCTTTTACAAAAACAGCTTCGGTTTGAATCATATAATGGCTTAAGAAGGTCACTAAAAAGATTGCAACAGTTGCCGGGATTAAAGCATAAGAACAATAAATAAAAATATTTTTAAAGGTACCTTTGCCATCAACAAGCGTTGTTATAGCCCAGTTTGCAAGGCAACCAATGAGCATAAGCCCTATTGTAGTTGCTAAAATCATAAATATATTTATATCATTCTTATTTGTAGCGTTAAAGATATAGTCCTCATATTGCCTCATAAATGAAACAGAAGCATACCAAGCGAAAGCAAATATACAAGCAAGTCCACGGGATCCCTTTTTATTGTAACGCATTTCACTCATGCCATCCACCGGGTGAATCAAGTTATAGAATGGATACTTCCATTTTTTCATTCCTGCATAGCCGGTTTCATGCAACGTTTGGAAATGGCACGCTGCAAGAATTTTTTTCTTCTTCTTCCCTAATATAGTAAGTCCAACTATAATGATTAAAATAATTGACATTACTAAAGTAAAGTTGTCAGAAATCACTTGGCTTCTAAGCTTTTGTCTTGATTCCGAATAACCATCTCTGTCATAGCCTGACTCAAAGTGCTTTATAGCCTGTTTATAATCACCCATTAAGTATTCGGCTCTGGCTATACCTCTGTAAGCAAGCTCATAGTTGGTGTTAAGTTTCAATACTTTCTTCCAGGGATCTACAGCTTCCTGATACTTGCCATGATCGTATAGATATGATCCTTTCATTACCTGCTCGCCATAATATGTAGGCTCAAATACCGTAAGTGTCTTCTTATTGGTATCAAGAACTAAAACTTTATTTCCAACGGTTTCAATAGCAGAAGGTATAGCAAAATGGCCAAGCTTTTCTTCGTTGCCGCCAAAAACCATTAAAAGTTCACTATCCTGATTATACATGAATACCTTACAGAACTTTCGGTCAAGGCAGTATACAAAGCCCTTGTCATCAACATTAACATCTATAAATGCTGCTTGCTGATAACCGCCGCCACTCGAATTGTTATAAGATTCACCATAATACTTTCCGCTAAAAAGATTTACACTGGCAGGATTAACCTTTCTTATCTGATTTGTTTCCCTTTCATACAATGTAGCTGTATAAAGGAAATCACCTTTGAGATACATATTATCAAAAGGCACAGGCTGAAGAGACATCATTTTACGAATCTGTTCTTCAGTCATTATAAGCCGCCAGAAAACAACCTTTAAAGAGTCGTAGGTAAGTGTTACATCATCTGTAGCAAAAAAACCTAAAAATTTCCCTTCTTGGGTTATTACCAAAGCTCCGTCAACTATATTGTCTGCAATGATGTACATATCTCCGGTAGCTGTTACAGTAACTTTTTTGGGAAGAAAAGTTACTGTTTCACCAATCAGCTCAGTATTTGGTTTTCCGTAACTTCTTAATATATTACCATTCTGGTCAGTTACTATTACTCTGCTGTTCTGTGTGTCGCAGATATAAATTTCACCATCCGCTGTTACGCAAATACCCTGAGGCAAATTAAGCGGTGAAGATACGCCGTTTAATTTAAATGTATCTATACATTTTACAAGATTAAAGTCTTTATCAAGTTTAATTATTCTTCCGTTTCCCGAATCAAGTATGTAAACAAAATCATGCGAATCAACATAAACGTCGGCTGGATCTTTAAGATAACCGGTTCCCCATTCATCACCGTAATATTCTTTTACAGGTAAAAAGCCATTAGGTGAAGAAGCTTTTCCATAATAGTTATAATTATATCCGGCATAAGGCTCTTGTGCATACGAACTTATTAATCCACACATAAGTACCATTACTAAGACGAGGCATGAAAGAGACTTTAAAACCTGTCTTAAATTATAATTTTTAGACATTTTTCATCCTCCTCCATCAATCTTTCATGCCCGAAAATGCCATGGTTTCTATGACATTACTTTGAGTTGCTATAAATAATATAATCGGTGGTATCATAAGTATCAACGCAACTGCTGCCGCTGCACCCTGACGGGCAACATTACCAACACCGGTACCTGCATCCGCTGCATATATTTGGTTCAAAGCTGTAGGCAGCATTTTAAGTTCTTCTGAATAAATAAAGTTACTGCCTGTAGCATTCCATATAGCCTGGAAAGCAAAAATTGAAAGTGTCAGCCATGCAGGCTTTACATTCGGCATAACCAATTTCCAGAATATTGTAAATTCATTAGCTCCGTCAATTTTTGCAGCTTCCAACATAGAATTCGGAATACCTGCCATGAACTGCTTCATTAAGAACAATCCTAAGCTTCCGCCAATTGACGGAAGGATCAAAGCCCAGTATGTATTTACAAGGCCAAGACAAGCCATAACAACGTATTGAGGTATTGCCATTGTACCGCCTGTAAACAACAATGTAAGCTGTACAAGACTAAACAATCCCTTAGAACCCGGGAATTTAGCTTTCTCAAGAGGATAAGCAGCCATAGAAGCAAGTATTACGTGTGCGATTGTTACAGTTACACTTACGAATATGCTGTTAAATAAGTATCTTGAAAACGGAACCCAAAGATTCTGAGCCAAGTCCATAACTAATGTAAAATTAGACATCGTTGGCTGTACAACATAAAATCTTGGGGGAAAAATAAATAATTCGTTAATTGGTTTAAAGGCATTTATTATCGAATAATAAAGAGGAAGACCCATAAACAATGCCATTAAAACTAGAAAGAAAATTACAAAGAAATCTCCGTATATAGAACGATTTACCCTTTTCTTCTTAACCCTCAGTTTCTTGGGCTTGGTATATTCACGAAGCTCTTCGGGCAACGCCCCAGGGAGTATTTCTTTGTTATCAGCTGAGATAATTGTTGCTTCTTTTGTCATTTAAAAATCCCCCCTCCTTAATCATTAACTCTTATAAGGCGTGCCATCAGATTCCTCGTGACTATCATCATAATACATAGCACAAAAGCGACCGCTGACGCATAACCCATTTCATATCTTGTAGAACCATAATCGTATATATGTGTTTCAATGGTATTAAGAGAATAGTCTGTACTTGGGAATCCGCCCAGCCTTCTGAGTACAGGGCCTATACCAAAGGAACTTGCAATCTGCATAACAGCACCGAACATCATCTGAGGTCTCATTGACGGCACCGTAATAAATATCAGCTCCTGGAATCTATTCTTTACACCATCAATTGCTCCTGCTTCAAAATAGGTTTTATCAAGAGTTTGAAAACCTGCAATAAATGACAGGAAGCTGGTACCAAGGCTCAGCCACAACTGAATTACAATACATACTTTTACGTTATAACCTGTATTTGTAAACCACTGAATAGGAGATTTTATCCAACCCAATTCCATAAGATATGAATTTATTAACCCATGAGCGTCTCCGCTGAATATGTAAAGCCAAATTGTGAAAACGGAACCGCACATTGAAGGAGCATAGAAAAGTAGTGTCATAAATGCTCTGATCTTAGGCGGAAGCTCATTAACAAGCCATGCAAAGAAGAAACAGCATACATAGCTTATAGGTCCTAATATAAAGGCAAACATCAAGGTGTTTTTTAGACCGATAAGAAATATATCATCTTGTAAAAATAGTCTTTGATAATTAAGCCAACCTCTCCACTCAGGCCATTGTAACATATTGAAATAGGTAAAGCTTAATAACATTGATGCCACAACCGGAACTACTGTAAAAATCAAAAACAAGATCATATAGGGTGCTATTAGAAGGTAATTCGCCTTGTTTTTCTTTATTTCAAGCCAAGTATTTTTCTTGTTTTCGTTTGGAACCCCTGAGTTGTCACTCTTCTTGTTAAACAATTTCAATTTCCTCCCTCCCTCTTACTTCAAACCGAATTCTTGGTACTTTCTTGCGATTTCTTCATTCAGTTCCTCTGTTCGCTCAGAAAGTGCTTTATATGGATTTTCCATTTCTATATAAGCATCATTGAATGCCAATGTTAAGGCTCTTGCTGTATAATAGCTTCCGGGTACTTCGGGAACACCTTTAAGCTCACTCATTTGTTCTTTTAAGAGCTTTGTTTGCTGCCTGGTCCATGAAAGCT
Organism: Bacillota bacterium; assembly: GCA_030705805.1. Lineage (GTDB taxonomy): Bacteria > Bacillota > Clostridia > CAKSNL01 > HGM11501 > JAUZPY01. The sequence continues at coordinate 12,933 of JAUZPY010000005.1, forward strand.
GTCCAAAAGCTGAAAGATTAGCCGCAGCATATCTGCCTGCAGGTCCCATCAAGGATTCAAGCTCAACGCCGTATCTAGCCTGCTGTTCGTTACCGGTATACCATTTAATAAACTGCCATGCTGCGTCCTTGTCCTTTGTTTTTTCAAACATTACGCAACCTGCAGATGATGTTACCTGACTATTATTGATTTTGCCATCCGGCATAACTGTTCCGGGAACTTTAGTCATATCCCACAAGCCTCTAATTTCCGGTGCCGCAGCATTTACAAGGTTGAATTGCGTATAAGGCTGTATAGATAATGGCATTTCACCGCTTCTGAATCTGGTGTAAAAGTCAAAAGCCTGCGGAAAATTATATTTTGTAAAGCAATCAGTTACTTTTATAAATGAATCTTTTGCTGCATCGGACTCAAAATCAGATGACTTCTTGTCTGCTTTATAGTAAGTTCCGCCATTTTGATACAGCATTACTTGGAACATAACAGGAGCAAGTACGCCAACCTGTAAATTATTTCTTCTGAGCACTGGAAGAAGTGCAAAGAAATCATCCCACGTTTCGGGAACACCCAAACCAAGCTGAGACAATATGTCTTTTCTGTAGAACAGCATATTATATGTCAGCGTCTCGGGAACCGCATAATAAGCATAATATTTTTTATACCCGCAGTTAGTGCAGACATCACCTGTATTTACTGTGCCGCACTTGCAGGTCCACTTCTCACCTTTATGCTCTTCCGCCTCTTGTTTATTTTTATTCATCTGGAAAGCATACCCTTCAAAAGATGCAGGCAAGAATCTTTTATATACATCATAAAAGTCTTCATATTTAGAAAGATCAACCAATGCTCCTCTTATTGCAAAGTTTACAGGCTGATCAGCTGCATTCATAAGTGCAACGTCAGGTCCTTTGCCGGCCAAAGTAGCTTCGATAATAGAGCCTTGAACAAGCTCGAGCTGAACATTAATACCGGTTTTAGGAGTAAAGCTGTCCTGAATCATACCGTTAATAATGTTAATCTGGTCACGGCCTGTGTTAACCCAAACTCTTACCTTTTTACCCTCTCCCTGAACTTCTCCAACAACATTATAGTCCTCTACAAAAGAGGCAAAAAAAGTTTTGGTATTCTCATAGAAATTCTTGAAAAAGTTAGGTTCGGCAGCATCCAGCTTTAAATCCTTACCCCCAAGTACAAAGTAGTCAATTTTAACAGGCTGCTTCTGGTTATTTATAATCCATTGGCTCAGCGAAGATATATTATCTTTAAAAGAAGATAACATTATGTTAAAGTTATCAGGCTGCTTAATCAGGATATCCAGCTGCTTAACAAAGGTATCAAGTGTAGCTGTTTGACTGCTTCCTGTCCCTGAAATAGAAATGATAAGGTCCTTCTGCTTTTTCATTTCATCCCTTGCCCATGTAAGTTCTTCAGTCAAGTTGGGAATGTTTTTGTCAAAATAGTAATCTCTGTATGTATCAGGACTGGTAGATGCCAGCATTACTATTGAACTGTAAATTGAATTAAGTCTGGACACTACATTCGTAAGGCTCTCAACTATAGAAGCCATCTCACCTAAAGTAACTTGCATTTTGATGGAATGCTGACCTTTTTCAAGATACACATAACAAGGTTCATTATTTGAGCCAATTAACTTATATTGCCAGTCAGAATTATAATCAAACCTTACATATTTCATTTCTTTAAAAGGAATTTTTCCGTCAACATAAATGCTTCTGGTAGCAAACATTCCTTCATATTCATTCTGTCTGAATTTGATGCCGAGTTGATACAAACCGGTTTCAGGTACATTGATATCCCAATTAAGCCATGTCCTTGAACTGCCCCAGTTAGATCCACCTGTTGCATTTATTTTTGTTTTAGTTGAATCATAAGGCTCCATCTGAGAATTATTTCTAACAGAAATAGGATATAATGAAGAATTTGAAAATTCATCAGCTGTCTCAGCCTGAATCTTTATCTGCTTATCGGAAACTTTATATCCTTTTTCTTCATATTCTTTCTTTACTTCCGCATAGGGCTTGGGCTGCTCATACTGAGCAAGTTTTATTTCCGCCATATAAAAGGGCTCGCCAACGGTCTTAAAACGTATTTTGTTTACACCCTTATGCAAATAAAAAGAGAAGGGTTCTTCAACAAGTCCTGCAGGATCTTCTACCCAACAGTTTCTCCATTTAAGGTCTTTAACCTGGGTTGGCCTTAAATCATTTGCTCTGTCAAGTACGAATTTCGCAGACTGATTACCATTCTCATCAGTTTTTACAGAAAATTCTTTATCTGAATTTTTCCATCCTCTGAATGATGTAATAGAGCCCGCTTCATTAAATGGAGTTACACCGTTTATCTCAACGGAAAATTCAATATCATTTTTAATGGACTCCTGGCCCTTGGCTTTAAACGAAATACTATATAATGAATCCTCTGGAACATTAATAGTATACTCCGCCCATTGCTCATCTTCTTTAAATTCTACTACATCGTTTACTCCGTCTATACTTCCTTGCGCAATTACCATTTGAGGATTGCTGCAAGCAGTAAAATTACCCGCAGAAATCGAAATACCTTCTGTGGGTCTTACAACATTTTCATATTTTTTTATGTAATTGCTGTATACGTTCTCTCTGTTGTAGTCAAAATTAAGCACCTTAAACGTTGTACTTGCGCCTGCCTGTACATCAGTAGTTGTCAACGCAGTCAGCCCTGTTCCTGCAATAACAACAGCTAAAAGTACAGCCATAACTCTTCTTGCCGTCATTTCCATATATACCTCCTGTATAAATAAAAATTCTCTGTAGTAGTTTAAATATGTAACAGTTTTCCACTTCTTACAATTAGTGGAAAATATGTGCACAGATTACAAGCCTAATAGAACCTTAATTCCTATTCTACACTATATTGCACAAAAAATCAACACAAAAATTAGTAAATTTATATTTTTTTTGGTTTTTTTGTTCAAAAAATGTGATATTAATTTAGAAAAAATGACCAATAAATTTTATATATTGTTTTATGGATAAAAACTTATAATTATTCAATATTTGTGTTGAAAACATAAATATTTTTTGATATAATAAGCATATGTATCTATTTTTGAAAGGACTTAATAATAATGAGCGTTAAAAAGAAAACTTCAATTGGCGGAAGTGCTTTAATTGAAGGCGTAATGATGCGAGGCCCATCTAAGATGGGAATTGCCATCAGAAAACCTGACGGAGATATAGTTATTGATGTTTCTGATATTAAGACAAAAAATAATATTATGAGAAAAATACCGATTATAAGAGGTATGTTTAGTTTTATAGAATCCATGGTTACCAGCATGAAGGCTCTTATGTTCAGTGCAGAGTTTGTGGATATAGAAGAGGAACAAGGCAGTGAATCCAAATTTGAAAAATGGCTGACAAAAAAATTTGGAAGCAAACTAAAAGATTACCTTATATACTTTTCTGTATTTATTGCCATAATTTTCAGCGTAGGCCTTTTTTTCCTGCTCCCCATGCTTATTGCCGAACTGACGCTGCCGCTTTATAAAAATGTTGAATCAGTAGCAGCGGTTCGGAGCATTATAGAAAGCTCAACAAGAATTATTATTTTTATCGGATATTTGCTGCTGTGCACAATGCAAAATGATGTTAAAAGGGTTTTCATGTATCACGGAGCCGAACATAAAACCATTTTCTGCTATGAATCAGGTCTGCCGCTTACTGTTGAAAATTGCAGACCTCAATCAAGACTTCATCCCAGATGCGGCACCAGCTTTCTTGTATTTGTGTTAATAATCAGTATTATAGTTTTTTCTTTTGTTCAATTTGGATTTGGCTGGCAGAGAATACTTGCCAAGCTCCTTTGTCTGCCTTTAATTGCAGGCTTCTCCTACGAGTTAATAAAGTTTGCCGGAAGATATGATTGCACCTTTACTCGGATACTCAGCAAACCGGGAATGTGGTTTCAGCATATTACCACTAAAGAACCCGATGATTCTATGCTGGAAATTGCAATTGCTTCTCTAAAGGCTGTATTGCCGGAAGAAGGAGAAAGCGACAAATGGTAATTAAAGAAACCCTTGCAAACGCTATAAAATCTTTAAAAGAAATAAGTGATACACCATCACTTGACGCTAAAATATTACTTGAAAAAGCCTGCAGCTGTGACAGGCTTTTTCTTTTAAAAAAACGTGATGATATTTTGCCGGATGAAAGCATAGCCAAATTTAATAACTATATAGAAAGAAGAATAAAAGGAGAGCCGGTGGCCTATATAGTTGGATCAAAAGAATTTATGGGTCTTAACTTTATTGTCACATCCGATGTACTTATCCCCCGTCCCGATACAGAAACCCTTGCAGAATATGTAATATCTAACCTTAGCGGAAAGATACTGGACATAGGTACCGGAAGCGGATGTATTGCAATCAGCTGTGCCAAGTTTATAAAAGGTTCTGAGGTTACTGCTATAGATAAGGATGCTAAAGCTTTATCTATAGCCTCAAAAAATGCGGACATGCATAACGTGTCCATAAAATTTATATGTCTGGATATTCTGAAAAATGATATTGAAGAAAAATATAATGTAATTCTTTCTAATCCACCGTATATTAAAACGGAAACAATTGACGGTTTATCGGAGTCTGTGAAAGATTATGAACCTAAAGCAGCTCTTGACGGAGGAGGAGATGGTTTAATCTTTTATCGGGCAATCACAAAAAAAGCAGCCGAGGCTCTTTTGCCTAAAGGCGTACTTGCTTTTGAAATTGGTTACGACCAGGCAGATGAGGTAAGTTCAATTATGGAACCTTATTTTGATTTAATAACTGTATTAAAGGACTTATCCGGAAATGACAGGGTTGTAAGCGGAATATTAAAATAAAAGGGCCTTCTACACAATTCAATCCGAATAGTAAATTGAATAAAAAGCTACAAATAAGAAAACACACTTTGGAAAGGTGAACTTCCTTTCCAAAGTGTGTTTTTGTGTAATAAAGAGGTAACCTGCACAAAACCCTTTTTATATTATTATCTTACAGCCCCATATATCAAACAAATAATCTCCGGATTTAAGAATTGACGCAATATCAAAAGAATCCTTAGGATTTGTTTTTGATAGCATGGAGCACTGGCCCGCCTGCCCTTCATGATGAAAGTCTGAGCCTCCTGCAATTATATATCCATTTTCTTTTGCATACTTGGCGGCAAATCCAATTCTGGAATTATGATTCGGATGAAAATTAAATACTTCAATTCCATCAAGAGATTTTTTTGGTGCAAGGGTCATGCCGTTTCTGAAAGGATGAGCCTGAAGGATAACGTTTTTTTCATTTTTAAACTCCTTGTAGAAAGTGCCGATATCTATATTTACATAGTCTGCTGCCTTAAGTACATCATCTACATCAAGTCCATATACAAGATAATCATTTTTACTGTCTACAAAACGAATTTCCATGCCAAGCAAAACAGAAAGTCCAATCTTTTCCCCTTCAGACTTAGCCTTGTAAAAATCATTCAGATATCTTTCCACAGCACTTTTTTTGTCTGCCTTTTCAAATTGAACCGGCTGAAAATGATTAGTTAAAACCACAGCATTATAGCCCAGTTCCTTGTATGTTTCTACAAGCTCCTCGGGTGGTATGTCGCTGCATTCACTGACCGGTTTTGAATGTGCGTGCAGCTCAATTTTATATTTGTATTCATCTGTATTTACTATCATTATTATCACCTTTTCATATTATACAGCAAAAAAGAAAAAGTATCCCACGCCTAATAAAAGCTTTCAAATTTCTAATATCAAGTCAGAAATATAGCTTTTAAAAAGCATGGGATTTTTTTTAAAGTTTTTTAACTCCGAGCATTACCTGTTCCCCATTAATATTCCATTCTTTAGAATTTTCATATTGGGTATTTAGATTTATTTTTTCGGCCAATACTTCATCTTTTATAGTTTCACTGTTTCTTTCCAGAATTTCTGCTATTTTTTCGCTACCGCTAAGGAATATTTCAATATGGTCCATAACTTCAAAACCGGAATCTTTACGCATAGTCTGAATCTTACTTATTAATTCACGAACAAATCCTTCTTCGATCAGTTCGGGTGAAAGATTTGTATCCAGTACTACTGTTATGCCAAAGTCAGATTCCGAAGCAAACCCTTCAACCTGAGCAGCGTCAATAAGCAGGTCATCTTTCGTCAGTTCTATTACTGTGTCATCTACTTTAAGTTTTAACATTCCACTGTCATTAAGTTCATCCATAGCTGCATTTCCGTCAATTTCAGATAACAGCGTTTTAATCTGGCCTAAACATTTACCGTATTTCGGTCCGACTGTCTTAAGCTGAGGCTTGAAGCTGTAAGTTGTACAAGCTTTGACGTTATCTGTAAATTCCACATTCTTAACATTTAACTCATCGGCAATAATATCCTTATAGAAATCATTTGCTGCAAAATCAGCTTTAACATACATCTTTCCTATAGGCTGGCGATTCTTAATGTTTGCCGCATTTCTTGCCGCACGGCCGAGAACAACAATATCAAGAACTTCTTCCATGTGCTTTTCAAGCTCTTTATCAATATATTCTTCCTTTGCTTTCGGATAATCGCAAAGGTGAACGCTTACCGGTGCATTCTTGTCAATTGAGCATACGAGATTTCTGTATATGTCATCAGCCATGAAAGGTATCATAGGAGCAGACAATTTAACCATATTTACAAGCGTATTATATAAAGTCAAATATGCGTTAATCTTATCCTGAGTCATATCCTTAACCCAGAAACGTTCTCTGCTTCTTCTTACATACCAATTGCTAAGCTCATCCACAAAATCCTGAAGTGCTCTTGCAGCTTCTGTAATTCTGTAATTTTCAAGATGCGCATCAACAACTTTTATAACGGTATTAAGCCTTGACAGCATCCATTTATCCATTACAGACAAGCTACTATAATCATACTTATATTTTGTTGCATCGAAGCCGTCAATATTTGCATATAAAACAAAGAATGCATAAGTGTTCCAAAGTGTTCCCATGAACTTGCGCTGACCTTCCGTAACCGCAGCCTTATGAAAACGGTTAGGCAGCCACGGAGCGCTGTTTGAATAGAAGTACCACCTGATTGCATCGGCACCGTGCTCAGACAAAGCATCAAAAGGATCAACTGCATTTCCTTTGGATTTGGACATTTTTTGTCCGTTTTCGTCCTGAACATGACCTAATACAATTACATTCTTATAAGGTGCTACATTAAATATCAGCGTTGAAATTGCAAGAAGAGAATAGAACCAGCCTCTGGTTTGGTCTATTGCTTCGCTGATAAAGCTTGCTGGGAAGTTGGCCTTAAATATATCTTCATTTTCAAATGGATAATGCCACTGGGCAAAAGGCATTGCACCGGAATCAAACCAGCAGTCAATAACCTCTTTTACTCTGTGCATTTCCCCACCGCACACGGGACATTTTATGGTAACAGCATCAATATAAGGTCTGTGAAGCTCAATATTATCAGGGCAATTATCTGACATTTCCTTAAGCTCTGCTATAGAGCCAACAGAATGGCGATGCCCGCATGAGCATTCCCAAATATTTAAAGGCGTCCCCCAGTAACGGTCTCTTGAAACTCCCCAATCCTGAACGTTTTTAATCCAGTCGCCAAAGCGGCCTTTTCCTATTGATTCAGGAATCCAATTAATTGTGTTATTATTTCTTATCAGGTCATCCCTAACGGCGGTCATTTCTATAAACCACTCATCTCTTGCATAGTAAATAAGCGGTGTATCGCATCTCCAGCAGAACGGATATGAGTGCTCAAATGGTAATGCTGCAAAAAGCAGACCGCTCATAGACAAAGCTTTAAACACTTCTTTGTCTGCATCTTTACAGAACATACCTTTCCATGGGGTTTCTTCTGTCATTTGACCTTTACTGTCAACAAGCTGCACAAACGGAAGGTCATAGTTTTTGCCAACTCTTGAGTCATCTTCACCGAAAGCAGGAGCAATATGAACAATACCTGTGCCGTCTGTAAGAGTAACATAATTATCGCAAACAACGTAGTATGCTTTCTTTTCAGGCTTTGCAAAATCAAATAAAGGCTCATATTCCTTAAATTCAAGGTCTTTTCCTACATATTCTTCAATAACCTCATATTCGCCTTTAATTACGGAAGGAATAAGAGCTTCGGCTAAAATATATTTGCAGTCTTCATTTGAAATTTTTACATACTTTTCATCGGGGTTTACACACAAAGCAACATTGGAGGGTAATGTCCACGGGGTTGTTGTCCAGGCCAAGAAATATTCACCGGTTTTACCTTTTACTCTGAATTTAGCAATTGCAGACTTCTCTTTAACATCTTTATAGCCTTGAGCAACTTCGTGGCTGGATAACGGGGTGCCACATCTTGGACAATAAGGTACGATTTTATGACCCTTATACAAAAGTTCTTTTTCCCAGATTTTTTTAAGAGCCCACCATTCAGATTCAATAAAATCATTGTGATAGGTTACGTAAGGATCATCCATGTCAGCCCAAAAGCCAACTGTACTGGAGAAATCCTCCCACATACCCTTGTATTTCCAAACGCTTTCCTTACATTTGGCAATAAAAGGCTCAAGCCCGTATTCTTCGATCTGTTCTTTTCCATCGAGGCCAAGTTGTTTTTCAACTTCAAGTTCAACAGGCAGGCCATGGGTATCCCATCCGGCTTTACGGGTAACCCTGTAACCTTTCATTGTGCGGTATCTGGGAATCATGTCCTTTACTACTCTTGTAAGAACATGACCGATATGGGGCTTTCCGTTTGCTGTTGGGGGACCGTCATAAAATGTATATGCCTCCCCTTCCTTACGGTTTTCTATACTTTTCTTAAAAATATCATTATCTTTCCAAAATTTTTCTATGTTTTTTTCTCTATCAACAAAGTTTAAATTTGTATCAACCTTGTTATACATAAAACAACCTCCTGTCGCTTTAAAAAAATAAAAGCTTCGCCCTAAATAATAGGACGAAGCCAAAAGCCTCGCTTATAACCACCTACAGCGTACCAGCATACGCTTTCCCTTAACGGAGGAATATCCGGCTCAGCTTAATCGGCTCTTTATGCTGCCTTTCAGCCTGCAACTCAGAAGTGATTTTCGGGTGTAGCACCAAGATACCGGGCTTACACCGTCCCCGGCTCGCTTTATCTTTTTAGCTTCCTACTGTCTTCGTCATCGTTTTTATAACCTTATATATTATATAGCATTATACAATTATTGTCAACCATTTTCACCATAATACACTAAAACTATTGTGCAGGTTTGTAATGTACGTTACACCATCGGACAAGAAAATTTTCAGCTCCGCCATTGGTGACTGCCGTTTAGGCATAAGGGAGCCTGCAACTATATGCCCTGCCCTTGTTAAATTTCCGTCCTTATCGATTTGCAAGTCGTCAGGTTCTACAATCTTACGCACTGAAAAGACTTTTTCTAAGGGCGCACGTCGTAGAGTTTTAAAAGAGCAAATTTTTCGTAAGAAAAGGCAAAAGCACAGTGAATACGTATGTATTCATGAGCGTTTTAACGCATTCGGAAAATTTGCCTTTTAAAACCATATGGCTTTACTCCCTTATGCCTAGCTAATTGGAGTTATTAATAACTCGTTCCATCAATATCCTATTAATCTTATGAAGTTCCAAAATAGTTTGTACGTCATTTTTTTCGGAATTTAAAATTTCTTCTGCTTGTAATACTTCTTCTCCCAGAACTTCCGCAAACATTTGCACGTTGAAAAGATGACTGCAATCTTCTTTTATATAGCATTTGGCGAAATGTTTTTTTGCAATATGATATATGGCGTAATTCCTGAGAATTTCAAAGTCTTTCATGTTTAATTTGTATTTAGCGGTAGTTTTTATATAACTATCTAAATCATCTTTCAAATATTTATAAATACGTATATCATTTTCATATTTCATTATTTTGGACTGTAACGTTAATAACTTTGATTCATCATTATTTTTAAAACCGGTAGCGTTTTTCATTTGCATAATAGTTGCATGAAACTCGGTATATAGTATTAAACGCCTTCTCCTAACGCTGTGATCCTGATCATTTAATATTGTTTCATGGTCTAATATGTGTGTGAACTCATGATATAAAATCGGCACCGACCTTTCTTGCATAAGTTTAATATAATCAACGCTGATATTTAATACATATTCATCTGTTGTATCAGAGGGTAACCTGACACTTGCACATAACGGGGACTTCTCTTCAAGAACATTAAAAAATTCCACTTTAAATTCGGGTAAATCCTTTACATTCATGAACTCTTGGTATTGAATATAAATTTTTCGCACTGCATTTATTATATCTTTCTCCGTATTTTCGCAAGAAACGGTATCACTAAACTTTATCATAATTATCGCCTCCGCAAAGTAGCTGCTTTGTATGTAGTGTCAATAGTTATAGTATAGACGGTTTATATTTTTTCAGAGCAGTTCTTTTATGTTTTCCAGTATGTAAGTGGGCTTTGTATCTGACAATAAAGCCTGCTCCTTTTTGGTTTCGCCGGATAATACCAAAACGGTATCAATGCCGGCATTTACGCCGCAAGCAATATCTGTATAAATTCTATCTCCGACAAGGAGCGTTTCTTCTTTTCCAAAGCCGGCTTTTTGCATTGCCAAATAAACCATTTCAGGCTGGGGCTTTCCGATAAAAAGCGGTTTTTTACCTGTGGCATTGTAAAGCATAGTCGAAACACTGCCGCAATCAGGCACATAGCCATACCAAGTGGGACATACCAGGTCAGGATTTGTTGCTATAAAGGGAATATTCCTCCCAAGCAATATGCAGGCATCTTCCAGTTTTTGAAAAGTCAGTTCCGTATCAAACCCCATAACTAAAACTTCTATACCACCTGAAAGCTTATCTGTAATTTTCAGTCCTGATTCAATTAATTCTTCTTTAAAGCTTTTTGTACCGAAAGCATATATGACCTTATCTTTATAATTATTGTTTAAATACAGGCTTGTTGCCTGCGTAGAAGTTAAAAAATCTTCCTTACAGGAGTTTATCCCAAGCGATGCAAGCTTGTCTACATAAGCAGTAACACTTTTGGAAGAATTGTTTGTAAGAAACATATATTTTCCGCCGATTTTCTTTACATGGTCAAGAAAATCCAATGTACCGTCAAACAGTTCATTATCTAAATATATCGTTCCATCCATGTCCAAAAGAAACAGTTTTTTATTTTTCATAAAAAGCCTCCACAAAAAGTGCTGTATACAATTAAAGGAGGATTGAGCAGGTGCGAGGCTTGTCCAATTCTCCTTTCAACAAACATTTTAGCGACGCAATAAGCAAAAAATGCCGCAAAAACGTATCCCAATTTTAAACCTAATGCAAAATACTATTGATTGTTTTGTTTCGTCCAGGTTTCTTTCAGTGAAACTGTTCTGTTAAATATCATATCGTCTGATTTATTGTCTCTGCAAAAATAGCCAAGTCTTACAAACTGGAATTTGTCAAGCTTATTACTGTCTGCCAAAGACTGCTCAAGTTTACAATTCTTATACGATTTAAGTGAATCAGGGTTGAGATAATCCATATAGTTCTCCCCTTCTTCTATGTCCCCGACGTTTTCTTTAGTGAAAAGATGGTCATACACTCTGACTTCGGCATCAACTGAATTAGAAGCAGATACCCAATGTATTGTGCCTTTTATCTTTCTTCCGTCAACGGGGTTTCCATTTCTGGTTTCAAGGTCTGCCGTACATAATATCTCGGATACGTTTCCGTCCTCATCTAAGCGAACCTCGCTATACTTAACAATATATGCACCCATAAGCCTAACTTCACCATCCGGCTTTAACCTATGAAATTTAGGGGGCGGATCTAAAGCAAAGTCATCTCTTTCGATATAAAGCTCACCGGTAAAGGCTACTTTTCTTGTTCCGGCATTCTCATCTTCCGGATTATTGGGTAAATCAAAATATTCAACTTGACCTTCGGGATAATTTGTAATTGTAAGTTTAACAGGTTCAAGAACAGCCAATTTTCTTTGCGCTATCTTCCCTAAATCCGTCCTCACGCAATACTCTAAAAGGCCGATATCCGCAATACTGTCAGTTTTTGCAACACCCGCTCTTTTAACAAACTCCATAATAGACGAAGGTGTATAGCCGCGGCGTCTTAAGCCTGAAAGCGTGGGCATTCTCGGATCATCCCATCCGTCAACCTTTCCTTTTTCGCAAAGCTCTCTTAAATAGCGCTTGCTTAATACGGTGTGTGTAATATTTATCCTTGCAAACTCAATCTGTCTGGGTTTATGCTCAAAGTTAATGTTATTAACTACCCATTCATATAAAGGTCTGTGATTTTCAAATTCAAGGGAACATAAAGAGTGCGTTATGCCTTCCAGTGCATCCTGTATCGGATGAGCATAATCATATAAGGGGTAAATGCACCACTTATCTCCCTGTCTGTGATGAACTGCATGAAGAATTCTGTATATAGCAGGGTCTCTTAAATTCATGTTTGGTGACGACATATCAATTTTAGCTCGGAGTGTCTTTGACCCGTCGGAAAATTCACCGTTTTTCATTCTTTCAAAAAGGTCTAAATTTTCTTCAATGCTTCTGTTTCTATATGGGCTTTCTTTACCGGGCTCGGTAAGAGTACCCCTATATTCTCTCATCTCATCTTGAGTAAGGTCACAAACATAAGCCTTACCTTCTTTTATCAAGCCTACAGCAAACTCATAGCACTTATCAAAATAATCAGAGCCGTAAAAAATGCCGCCTGTAGGAACTGCGCCAAGCCATCTTAAATCTTCCTCAATGGATTTTACATATTCTGTTTCTTCTCTTACAGGATTAGTATCATCGTATCGAAGATTAAAAAGACCTCCGTATTTTTGTGCTGTTGAGTAATTTATCCAAATTGCTTTTGCGCTGCCTATATGAAGATAGCCATTTGGTTCGGGAGGAAATCTTGTATGGACATGATCAGCATGACCTTCTTTTAAATCCTCATCTATAAATTCATGTATAAAATTTGTATATTCTTCATCCATATTATCACCCTTTAATTCAGCTTTTCGTATGCGTCTTTAATTCTTTCTATTACTTTATCTTTCCCAAGAATTTTGAAAACAGCATACATATCAGGAGAATTTGTTCTTCCGCAAACAGCAATCCTGAGTACCATGCTAACATCACCTACATGGCCAATATAACTTTCAGGACTTTCCTTATACTTCTTTACATCGCCTGAAAAACCAAGTTTTTCGGACATCTCCCTGATCTTTTCAAACCATGCGTTATTGTCATCATTGTCGTCATATACCTCAATATAAGACTTTAAAACAGCTTTTATATTTTCCTTTGAAAGATTTTCGTCATACTCTAAGGTAGGATTAAATATCTCATCAAAGAAGAAATCCATATAGGACGGAACTTCGCTCCAAACTCCAAAGTCTTTTCTTGGCTTTTTTCCGCCTCTGCCTATTGAAAGGATATCAACTGAGAATTTTTTGTCTTTAGTAAAGAGTTCGTAAAAGGAGGGGTTATATTCTTTAGCCCAATCTTTTACAGCTTCATAAACTTCATCTGCCGTAAGCCTTGATACATAGTTCTTACTAACGTCATAAAGCTTTACAATGTCAAACAAAGCACCTGAAACGCTCATCTTCTTATATTGGAACGGATATTCACGAGCGTCCTTATCAGGGTTAGTCATTCTCCATTGCTCATAGCCAGAATTAAGCAAAGTAAGGATGTATTCATATACAGCATCTGACGGATAGCCCTCTTTTGCATAGAATGTAAGAGCAGCTTCGGGGTCCTTTCTCTTAGAAAGCTTACGCTTTGAATCTCCCTCTGATTTCATTAATGGTGAAATGTGGAGATACTTCGGAGCCTTCCAACCCATAGCCCTGAAAAGCTGAAGGTGAAGAGGAAGTGTGGAAAGCCATTCATCTCCCCTTACCACATGAGTTGTGCCCATAAGATGATCGTCAACTACATGGGCAAAATGGTATGTGGGAATACCGTCAGACTTTAAAAGTACATGGTCAATATCATTTTCGGTTATTTCCAACTCACCTTTAACCAAATCTCTGTGTTTTATTTTATTTTCAGAGCTACCCTCTGAACGAAAGCGAAGAACATAGCTCTTGCCTTCATCAATCAACTGCTTTATTTCTTCAAAGGACTTATCTCTGCACTTAGCCCACTGCCCAAAATATCCAAAGTTACACTTTAAGGCTTCTTGCTTAGCATGAGCAATTGCCAAATCTTCTTCCGTACAAAAGCAAGGATATGCCTTGCCCTGCTTTACAAGCTCTTTAGCATAGGTCTTATATATTTTTTCTCTCTGACGCTGGCGGTAAGGACCATAATATCCGTTGTCTCCATCTACAGTAGCACCTTCATCAAAATTCAAGCCAAATGACGTAAAGGCTTTCAAAATAATATCTACTGCGCCGGGGACTTCACGCTTTGCATCAGTATCTTCAATTCTAAGGTAAAATATACCACCGGACTGATGTGCCATTCTTTCAGATGTAATTGCCGGAAACAGATTTCCAAAATGTACAAATCCTGTGGGGCTGGGAGCTATTCTTGTAACCATGGCACCTTCCGGAAGTGCTCTTTCAGGGTACATAGCTTCAATATCAGCAGGAGTAGTATCTATATCTTTAAAAAGTAATTCGGCAAGTGCATCATAATTCATATCCGCTTTTTCCTCTCTTATCAGCCAAGTATATTTGCTTTATCAATACAAGCTTGTACAGCTTCCATCATCATTGAATATAATCCGTCTTTTTCAAGAACCTGGACACCTTCTATAGTGGTGCCGCCGGGAGAGCAAACCATATCCCTAAGCTCCGAAGGATGCGCCTTAGATTCAAGCGCCATTTTAGCAGAGCCCATTACTGTCATTGCAGCAATTCTCTCCGCGTCTTTTCTTTTTATGCCGCCTTTAACCGCTGCGCAGGCAAGGGCATCAATCAGCATGAAAATAAACGCCGGAGCACTTCCGCCTATGGCTGATTCGGCATTAATAAGTTCCTCAGTCATAACAAAGACTTCCCCAAAACTGCCAAATATATCAGTAATGCGTCTAAGTTCATCTATTGTTATATCTTCACCGGGGCATATAGCACTAACTCCCGCTCCGACAAGAGCCGGGGTATTAGGCATTATTCTGATTACTTTCTTTCCAAGTCTTTTATAATATCTGGAAAGCGGAATTCCAACTGCAATAGATGCAAAAAGCTTGTCCTTTGTAATCTTAATTTCACTAAGTACGCTGTCAACAACATTTGGTTTTACAGCTAATATTATTGTATCCGATGCTTTTACAAGTTCGTCAATGCTGTTATATGAATTAGCGCCCAAATCAACATACTTTTTTGTTTTGCTTTGGTCAATATCGTAAATTGCTAAACTTTCAGGAGCAGTACCCGATGAAAGCATACCATTTATTATGGCTCCTGCCATATTTCCTGCACCTATAAATCCTGTTAACATATATAATCACCTCAAATTATTAATAAACTCTTCAAGCCTGTCCAGACCTTTTTTAATGTTATCCATAGATGTTGCGTATGACCATCTTACATAATTATCATTTCCGAAACCCGAACATGGCACAACTGCAACATTATTAAGTTCCAAAAACAGCTGAGCGAAGCTGTCTGAACCATCTATCTTTCTGTTCCCTGCCGTTTTGCCTAAGAGTTTTGTAATATTCATCATAACATAAAAAGCACCTTGAGGCTTTATGCAAGAAACACCGGGGATACAATTCATACGCTCAACCATGTAAAGTCTTCTTTCGTTGAAGGCTTTTTTCATTTCCAACACGCTATGCTGAGGGCCTTCCAAAGCAGCAATAGCCGCATGTTGGGCAATGGAGTTGGGGTTAGATGTGTAATGACTTTGCACATTAGACATAAGCTTAGTTATCTCTGAATTTGCAGCAGTATATCCGATTCTCCAACCGGTCATAGCATAGGTCTTAGAAACTCCGTTAACGATTATCGTACGATTTTTTATATTCTCTCCTAAGGAAGCTATAGAAGGCGGTGTATCCATATCGTATACCAGCTGTTCATAAATTTCATCTGATATAACAAAAATATCATGTTCTTCTATTACGTTAGCTATTGCCCTTAGTTCTTCTTCCGTATAAACCATACCTGTAGGATTTCCCGGAGTATTTAATATCAGCGCCTTAGTCTTAGGAGTAATTAGTGCTTCTAAATCTTTGGCATTAAACTTAAAGTCATTTTCTTCAGAAGTATGTAAAATTACCGGTACCCCGTCAGATAATAAAATCATTTCATAATAGCTTACCCAATAAGGAGCAGGTAATATAACTTCATCACCGGGGTTTAATATTGCGCCTAGGGAATTCATTAATGAATGTTTAGCTCCGTTTGATACCACTATGTTCTCAATACCGTAAGAAAGTCCGTTTTCTTCTCTGAACTTTTTGCATATTGCTTCTTTAAGCTCTATCATGCCTGAGGCCGGCGTATATTTTGTATAACCGGAATTAATAGCTCTGATTGCCGCATCTTTTATATGCTGAGGAGTATCAAAGTCAGGTTCTCCTGCACCAAAACCTACAACGTCAATTCCGGCAGCTTTTAAAGCTTTGTATTTTGAATCGATAGAAAGGGTTGACGAGGGGCTTATAGATTGATATTTTTTACTAAGCTGCATAGACATCACTCCTAATTTCTTATTAAGTTATAATTATATAATATTTTACATCTTTTTGCAAGGTTATTTTAATCCTTTTGGGGAAAATTTCCGCTAAAAACTCGAAGAAAATTACAACTTGCAATTTTTTTCACAACTTCCGGTTTATATAAAGAGTATAGTCTGTCTACTATGTCATATAAACTTTTCGTTCCGTGAACTCCAATCGGTTTCTCGGGAATTCCGTCAAAATCAGTTCCAAAGCCAATATTATTTTCGCCACCCAGACTTAAAAAGTGGTCAATGTGTTTAATTATATCATCAATACCGGAGCTTTTTTCCGAAAGAAATTTAGGATAAAAATTGATACCTAAAACGCCGCCGTTGTTTACTAAAGCAAGGAACTGCTTATCGGTAACATTTCTTTCATGATTCATAACAGCCTTTGAATTGCTGTGTGACAGTATAACCGGCCTTCTTGAATTGTACACTGCTTCATAAAAGCTTTTTTCTCCGGTATGAGAAAGGTCAACAGTTACCCCAAGGTCTTCACATTCTCTGATTACTTCTTTTCCAAAAGGCGTAAGGCCTTTATCATCTTTTTCATGCGCACCGGATGCTATTTCATTTTCATAATTCCATGTTAATCCGAAAATTCTGATACCCTTATCAAAAAAGTATCTTATGTTGCCTATTTCGCCCTTAAGTGCTTCTCCGCCTTCTATAGACAATATGGCACCGATTTTTCCGTCTAAGTTACAAAAGTCATCTGCAAATAGGCACTTTTTATAGGTATCCGGCAGATTATTAAAGCAGTTAATAAGTTTGCCCGTGTATTCATAATAGTTTGGGCCGTCACCTATATAAGCCGCTAAAACCTGTATATAGTCTTCCTTTATATCTTTTGGATTAAAATCGGTATCAAAATTACCTTCCGACCATTTTTCTAAAGTGTCACAATGCGCATCAACAATCATAAATCATCCTCATTTTTATATTCTTTTAAATAGCTCATAAACATTTTTTTCTTGGATAAAAAATTACCAAAAAAAGCACTTAAAATAAACAGCGGTATAAGGCTTAAAGCTGCGAAAGTGCCATTATTTGTTACTTCATAAATTACTGCCATTAGTATTATCGGCAGGGTAAAAGTTATAAAAGCAAGAGTAATGGTTTTTCCTGATTCAAGTACTGCATATGCCGTATCGCCTGCCTTTGCTCCGATACCGTTATATACCTTTACGTCTCTTGACTTGTCTGCGTCGCATAATCCGCATACGGCGCAGTTATCTTTGCAGGCAGAAGTTTTTCTCACCCTTACTACTGCGTAATTTTCTTCAATCTTAATAACATTTACTTTTTGTATCATAAAATGTTTCTCCTTTATCCAAAGAAACCGCAGGCTATTAGCCTGCGGATCCTTTTTACTTTAGTAAATATTCAAGTAATATTTTTGCTCCTATAAGTACCAATACTATGCCGCCCATAGTTTCTGCCCAGCGTTCAAATAACTGTCCGAGCTTTCTGCCGGCTAAAGCTCCTATAAAGGAAAGCACGAAAGCCACTATACCTATAATAGCCGAAGCATAATAAACATAATATACATCATGTTCAACGGCAATAGCAAGACTAAGCCCTACTGCCAATGCGTCAATACTTGTTGCAATGGCCTGAATAAACAGCTCTCCTGTACCTAATTTTTCACATTTACATTCATCAAAACATTCTTCATCACATTTATTAGCTTCCCAAATCATTCTTCCTCCGAGGAATGCTAAAATAACAAATGCTAAGTAAGGAGCGAATTTCCCAATAAAGGAAACAACGCTATTTCCCAAATAAAATCCCAAAAGCGGCATAATAAACTGGAAAATCCCAAAAAATATGCCCATTTTCAAGCCGTCTTTAACAGTACAGCATTTTAATTTAATACCGTTTGTTACAGATACAGCCATAGCATCCATAGCCAAACTAATGGCAACAAGAAGAACCGTTACAAAAGCAGTCATTAATCCAAACCTTTCAAATAAGATACTGCGGCATCGAGCTGATGATCCTCAGTTTTATATAATTTATTATATTCAACATCATTCAAATTAGCAAGGAATTTAAAATCAACTTCACTCGTGGGATTCCACCCTTTAGACAGCTTATATTCTCTGACAGCTTTTAAAGTGTTCTCATCAAAAGTTTCGTCAGCTTCATCTAACGCTCCTAAAGCACATAATCTCTGCTGTAGAGCAAGAACTGCTTTCCCTGTGGAACCGACTTTGAGCTCGGCATCAAAATTAAGGGGCTCAAAAGTATCCTCATTTATAGGTTTATATGAATTTTTAACAACCACATCAGGATTAATATGATTTTCTACAACATCTTGCTTTTTTGCGGTATAATACTTAGCTATAGTTACTTTGAATGCTCCGCCGGATGCTAATGCTCTTGTAGTTTGTACTGTGCCTTTTCCAAAAGACTTTTCACCAAAAAGCTTACCTATTTTGGTGTCCTGCAAGCCTCCGGAAAGAAACTCTGCACCGCTTGCGGTTGCACCGTTAATAAGTACCGCCATCTTATATTTAGGAGCTTTATTATAAGAATAAAATGTCTCCAGCTTTGATGGGTCTTTATAATCTACATATCCTACAATACCCTCAGGCATAAGCATGCCGCAAATATTTACGGTAGCATCAAGATAGCCGCCGGGGTTATCTCTTAAGTCAAGTAAGATTTTCTTTATGCCTGCTTGATCAATTTCCTGTAAAGCCTTTCTGAAAAACACGTCACAGTTAAGAGTCAACGTGGATAGTTCAAGGTATGCAATGTCATCAGAAATTTTATGCCAGGATACAGGATTCTGCTCCACATTGCCTCTTACAATTTTATAATAAAGGGTATCAGAAACCCCTTCTCTCAGTATTCCAACGTTAACAATACTCCCCGGGTTGCCCTTGATAAGCAATACAGCGTCATCTAAAGGCTTGCCGACAATGCTGGTACCGTCTATAGAAACGATTACATCAAAGGGCTTAAGGCCAGCTTTTTCTGCGGGTGAGTCCGAAAATACATAAGATACCCCCGCACCTGCCCCAGTATATGCAACACTGACGCCTATGCCGGTAAGGGTTGCATTTATATTTCCTATGAAGCTTTTATATTCTTTCTGCGTAAAATATGTACTGTAATCATCTAAACCTTCAAACATTGCCTTCGCAACATTATCAAAGTTAGTATCTCCGGTCTTAAGTATATACTCCAACGCATTGCTTTTCAGCTTTTCGCTTGTAACTCCGAATTTATAATTATTGCTGACATAAGTTGCAATTTCATTTATGGCTCTATATTCATCTTCACCTACAAGCGCTTTATTTGTATCTTCTGCAAGAATAGGAAAAGCCATAGTAATCGATAAAACTAATGTCAATAAAACGGCTGTAAATTTTTTAAGCAATTTAAGTGCCTCCCAAATTAAGTGATGAAATTATTATAGCTCACATCGTATTAAAAGTCAACATTGAAACGCATTCTTTATTATGTTAAACTCACTGATTTTTAAGGCTTCCCTGTCATTTATGGAGCCTATTATTTCCACAATATCAAATCGACAGGAAGGATTATTTAATTTATTTGAATTTATATAACACTCGGCGGCATAAATAAGTTTTTTCTGTTTGTATATATCAACGAATTCAGAAGGTCTGCCAAAAGAATCATTCTTCCTTAATTTTACTTCTACAAAAACCAGGGTATCCTTATCTTTTGCAATAATGTCAATTTCTCCGCCTCGTACAGTATAATTGCGGTCTATAATTTTATAACCTTGTTTTTTCAGAAGCTTTACGGCGGCTTCTTCGCCTATGTTTCCTAGCTTTCTCATTTCACAATATTTTTTAAAAATGAAAGTCTATGTATCTTAGACGGACCATGCTGCTTGATTAAGTCAGTATGCATTTTTGTTCCATAGCCCTTATGTACTTCAAAATTATATTCGGGAAATTCTTTTGCAATATCAATCATGTATCTGTCACGCGATACCTTCGCAAGAATTGATGCCGCAGCGATTGACTGGCTTTTTGAATCCCCTTTTACTATGGGCTGCTGCTTTACTTTCAGCTCCCTTATATTTTGATTGCCGTCTACTATTACAAAGTCAGGGGCAGGATCAAGCATATTTATAGCCCTTCTCATTGCAAGAAAGGTTGCATTTAAAATATTATATCTTTCAATTTCTTCCACACTTGCAAAAGCAATTCCATAGCACAGCGCAGTATCCTTAATAATTTCAAAGAGCGATTCACGCATTTTTGGACTTAATTTTTTTGAATCATTAAGTCCTTCGATAAAGCAATCGGCAGGCAGGATTACCGCAGATGCGTATACCGGCCCTGCCAGCGGTCCTCTTCCTGCTTCATCAACACCGGCAATAAGCTTATAACCCTCGATTGCATATTTATTTTCTATTTCCATCATACCAAGCAATCTGCTTTTCTCCAAGGTATCCACATTATCACGGCCTTTCAAGTGAAATTCTGCCAAGCATACCGCCCCTGAATTCATCTAATATTACAGCAGCGGCTCTTTCGGTGTTAATTTCTCCTCCGGAAACAATGAAGCCTCTTTTTCTGCCTATCAGTTCAGTAATCTCATACCCTTTTAGGGTTTCAAAATCCGAAATTTTATATCGCTCTCTTATTCTGTCCGGATAATTGTCCCTAAGAAATTCAAGCAGGTAATGGCAAAGCTCCTCAATATCTATTATAACATCTTTTATTGCTCCTGTATATGCAAGACGTTTAGCCACTTCCTCATCATCAAATTTCGGCCACAATACGCCGGGGGTATCAAGGAGTTCAAAACCTTCGGAAAGCCTTATCCACTGTTTTCCTCTGGTTACACCTGGTCTATCCGCTACCTGTGTTGCGGCTTTTTTCGAAAATTTATTTATAAACGATGATTTACCGACATTAGGAACTCCCACAATCATCAGCTTAATCGATCTGCCCGTTATTCCTCTTTCTGCATCTCTCTGGATTTTATCATGCAGAAGCTCTTTGACTTTTCCGGAAATCTGATTAATTCCCTGACCAGATGAGCTGCTGATAAACATAGCTTTATTACCAAAATACTCCTGCCAAAGTTTATTTACACAAGGGTCTGCCAAATCGCTTTTATTACATAGCGTTAGTATTGGCTTATTAGAACATAAAGATAAAATCTCCGGATTTTTGCTGGACAAAGGTATCCTTGCGTCTACAAGCTCCAATACCACATCAATAAGCTTAAGATTTTCCTTTATTAAATTTCTGGTCTTAGCCATATGTCCCGGAAACCATTGAATATTCATAGGTGAGCCTCCTTAGTCTAACGGGCCTATTTTGCTGAAAGGATAAATCCTGAATAACGCATGACCCATAATAGCTTTATTATTTACAAAGCCAACGGACTCATACCTGCTGTCAATACTGTTTCCCAAATTGTCCCCGAGCACAAAAACCGAATTTTCCGGCACCGTGCCGTAATCTTTCCCGCAAACTATGACAGATTGATTTTCTGTTGCATATACACGCTTTATATATGGCTTTCCTGTGCCTGAGTCAAACACGATTATATCCGAGTCTGTGGGGTTATAGCCCCACTTTACCAGAAAAAGCTTGTCACCATTATGAAGCGTAGGCTCCATTGAGCTTCCTACCACGTTTACAAAGGTAAAAAAATATGTATTTATAATAATTACAACAGCGGTCATAATTAAAATCCAAATCAAATATAGTCTTATTTCCCTTTTAGAGTTAAAGCTGCTCATAAAAATCTCCTTAAATGTAAAACGGATTGTTAAAAACAATCCGTCGCTACATTCATATTATTGCTCTTTGCCAACAATTTTTTCTTTAACCTTTGCTGACTTACCTACTCTGTCTCTCAAATAGTAAAGTTTAGCTCTGCGAACTTTACCCCTTCTGGAAACTTCAATCCTGTCGATGTTAGGTGAGTTTATTGGAATAACTCTCTCTACGCCTACTCCGTAAGAAACTCTTCTTACAGTAATAGTTTCATTGATACCGCCATGTTTTCTGGCGATTAAAATGCCTTCAAAAAGCTGAACTCTCTCCTTGTCTCCTTCTTTGATCTTAAGGTAAACTTTAAGAGTGTCGCCAATGTTAATTTGCGGCAAATCGTTTCTGATCTGATCCTGGGTTATAGCCTTCATAAGCTGTTCCATGAATTTAGCCTCCCTTCTTCATAAACGTTCATGCAAAAACAAATTTACAGAGGACCGCTCGTTATCAATCTGGAATTATATCACAATTTTCCTTACATTGCAAGTATTTTTTTAAAAAAGCAATATCTTCTTCACTAAGATTTGCATTTGCAAGCAAATCCGGTCTTTTTTTCTCTGTTACGATTAATGCCTGCTGCCTTCTCCAGCGTTCGATATTTGCATGATGGCCTGAAAGTAATATTTCCGGTACCTCCCTGCCTAAAAATTCCGGAGGTCTTGTGTACTGGGGGTATTCTAAAAGACCTTCGAAAAGAGACTCGTGCGTAAATGTTTCTTCAGAGTCCAAAACCCCGGGAACCATTCTTGCACACGCATCAATAACAGCCATTGCGGCAATTTCTCCCCCTGTTAAAACGTAATCGCCCATGGATATTTCCTCGTCTACTATCTCGTCTAAAATTCTTTGGTCTATGCCTTCATAGTGACCGCATAAAAGCACCATATGATCCCTTTTACTCAGCTCTATCGCTTTTGATTGGTCAAAAAGCTTTCCCTGAGGAGACATATATATAACATAGGGTCTATGTCCGCATTCTTTTTCTATGTTTTTGTATGCATTATATATAGGTGCAGGCTGCATAACCATTCCCCCGCCTGAACCGTAAGGGTAGTCATCCACCCTTTTATGCTTGTCATCGGAGTAGTCTCTTATATTTATATATTTAAGTTCCAGAAGATTATTATCAACCGCATTTTTTAGAACGCTGACTCCAAATACAGCTTCAAACATTTCAGGGAACAATGTAAGCACATCAATCTTCATCATCAAGCAGTCCTTTTATCGGATGAATTATTATTTTCCCTTCCTTGGGATTAATATCCTTCACGACTTCATCTATTACAGGAATAAAATACTCCTTGCCGTCATCACCTTTAACCCCGTAAACATCGTTTTTACCTGTTTGGAAAACATCTGTCACTTTACCGATAGTTAAGCCTTCGTCTGTGATAACATCAAGTCCTATAATGTCAACAATAAAAAATCTTCCTTCCGGAAGCTTTGTTTCAGACCTTGAAACATATACTTCGCTTCCCACAAAGGGCAAGGCTTGGCTTATGTCGTCTATCCCTTCCAGCTTTAATAAAACGGACCCTTTATGCTGCCTGGAAAATTCGACCTTAAAGCTTTCTCCAGAAGGAAAAAGCATAACATTATCAATTGTATTAAAAAAGTCCGGCGAGTCAGTATAATATATAATTTTTAATTCACCTTTAATACCATGGGTATTTACTACCTTGCCGGCAAGCAATGAATCTTTCATTTGCAGCCTCCTATGCATAAAATAACCAAACGGCGGCATGGTTTCCCTTGTCGCCGTCAGATTAACATTAATGCTTATTTTTAGTCAACTATTTCCACATTGACCTTTTTGTCCTCTTTGAAAGAAGCAGCCTTCATAAGGGCACGTATAGATTTTGCAATTCTTCCGCCCTTACCTATAATTCTGCCCATATCATCAGGATTTACATGAACTTCGAAGGTAACAATGTTGCCTTCCTCTAATTCATCAATTTTTACATCATCCGGATTATTGACCAATGACTTTGCAACATATTCAAGTAATTCTTTCATAATATTTCTCCTCTATTAGTCAACAATCTTTGCTCTCTTAAGAAGACTCTTTACGCTTTCGGTAGGCTGTGCACCTTCAGAAATCCACTTATTTGCCTTTTCTGCATCAATCTTGATTTCAGATGGATCAACCATAGGGTTATAAGTACCTATCTCCTCAATAAATCTACCATCACGGGGAAATCTTGAATCAGCAACAACTACACGATAAAAAGGGTTCTTCTTCGCACCCATTCTTCTAAGTCTAATTTTTACTGCCATAATAGTTCACCTCCAGATTAATAAAATGTATAATTTATGTTAATAACTTTTGTTATTACATACCAAAGGGAAATTTTTTGCCAAACTTTTTCATCATTTTGTTACCTGTCATTTGCTTAATCATTTTCTTCATGTTTTCATAATTATTAAGCAAAACATTTACGTCTTTAACATCTGTTCCCGAACCGGCTGCAATACGTCTCTTTCTGCTGGCATTGATAATAGAAGAATTTTCTCGTTCCTTTTTGGTCATAGACTTTATAATAGCAGCTGTTCTTTCCATTTGCTTTTCATCAATAGAAGCACCTTGCAGGGCCTTTGTATTGATTCCGGGAAGCATTCCTAATATGTTTTCCATAGGACCCATTTTTTTCATTTGCTCCATTTGATCAAGAAAATCATTTAAGTTAAAACTTGCTTCTCTTAATTTTTTCTCCAGTTCTTCGGCCTTTTTTATATCCATAGCTTCCTCTGCCCTATCAATAAGAGAAAGGACATCGCCCAGCCCTAAAATTCTGGAAGCCATTCTATCCGGATAAAACTGTTCCAGGTCATCCATTTTTTCTCCGGAAGCTGCAAATTTAATCGGTTTTCCCGTTACTGCCCTAACAGATAATGCCGCTCCGCCTCTTGTATCGGAATCCATCTTGGCAAGAACAACGCCTGTTATGTCCAGCTGATTATTAAAGCTTTCTGCAACATTTACAGCGTCCTGCCCTGTCATAGCGTCAACCACAAGCAAAATTTCATCCGGCTCTACCGCTTCTTTTATAGCCACAAGCTCACCCATAAGTTCCTCGTCTATATGGAGGCGGCCTGCTGTATCTATAATTACAGTATCATAAATTGATAAGTCGCATTTTTTAACTGCTTCCTTTGCAATTTCAACGGGTTTATTGGATCCCGGTTTGGAAAAAAAGCCGGCTCCGCATTGCCCTGCTACTACCTCAAGCTGCTTAACTGCCGCAGGCCTATACACATCACAGGCAACTAAAAGCGGTTTTTTACCTTGTTTTTTTAAGTATGTTGCAAGTTTTCCTGTGGTAGTAGTTTTACCTGCACCTTGCAATCCCACCATCATAATAACGGTAGGAGGCTTAGGCGAGACTGTTAATTTTGAATTTTCCCCGCCCATTAAAGCCGTAAGCTCATCCCTGACTATCTTTATAATTTGCTGACCGGGAGTAAGGCTTTCCATTACCTCACTGCCCAACGCTTTTTCTTTAACTGCATTCTCAAAGCTTTTAACAACTTTAAAGTTAACATCGGCTTCCAAAAGAGCCATTTTAATTTCTCTCATAGCTTCTTTTATATCTTTTTCGGAAACCTTGCCATGGCCTTTTAACTTTTTAAAAGTTTGCTGAAGCTTCTCGCCCAAACTTTCAAATGCCATCTTTCTCTCCATTTTCTGACAGCTTAAAAATTCTGTCTAATACATTCATAGGTTGTTCTAAAACTAATTTATTTATTTCGGATAACCTTGATTCTAAATTCCTTATTCTTTCACATAAACCTGTCTTTTCTTCAGTTTCTGTTAAGATTTTTTCTGACCTGACGATAGAATCTCTTACTGCCTGCCTTGTTATGCCTAAATTATCCGCAATTTCAGAAAGTGATAAATCCTCATTATAATAAAGATCAATCACGTCAGATTCTTTTTTTGTAAGAAGGCCTTTATACATATCATACAAAATTGCAATTCTAATTTTTTTATCCATATAAAACACCTTCAAAGCATCTGTAAAGTTAATTTACTTTACACATTATAGCAAGTAAGTTCAACTTTGTCAAGCATATATTTAAAAAAGCCTGAAATTCAGGCTTTTTTAATCAGCAAATATGAACCTTAGGACTTGACAATAATCCCATAGGCATTGATACAAACTCATCTTTATATGCATCACCTGTGGTATAAAAGCTTTGAGGCTGACATCCCCATTGCTTTGCAGGGTAAATATGATAGGGGCCAAAAGTATTTCTTCTTGTAAGGACTGCATCAATAACGAGCTTTCCGTCATTGCCGGTAGTATCAATTATGTAAGGCTTAGAAATTATTGCCTTGTTATCCTTATCGGGATTTATAACAAGAAGTGCTGCATCTATATTTTCAACCTCCACAAGCAGCTTAGATGAAGCCGGTATATCAAAGAAGTACCTTACCCTTCCGCCATAGAAAGGAAGTCCTTGGCCTGTAATATCACCGATTTCAAGCTTTTCGGGGAGATTAATTATAACACAATAATTTTTCTCTGTCCTTACGCCGAAATTTCCTGTCAAATACATTGGTTCAAGGTTGGTTTTAAAGTTATACTTCGTTTTGGTTTCTATAATATTATTACCTTTAAGCAGTAATTCTTTCCGGATTCTTATACGTTTGAAAGCAATATCAATGTATTCTCCTTCATAAGTATCCGTATCAACGTGGTTCCCGTTTACTTCCAATTCAAAGGATTTAGGCTCTTCCATGCAAAGGAATATATCTTCCTTTGGCATTTCCTCTATCCCGAACTCGAATATAAATTCAGCCATGCCTTTATCAGGAGTTTCAATATACTTTTCTATATACCAAGGCTGCAGCTTTTCGCCGCCCCTTCTGTCAATATGAAGAGCATCCCTTATTTGCCTGTCTATAATAAGCACATCTTTTTTATCTTGCCAAGCACCATTATTAATGCGATATTTAGCCATATCAAGAACCAACAGATTTCCTTCCGAAAGCTCATATCCAGTGAGGGTTGGCTCTACTGTTTCACTGATTGAAAATTCAGGCTCTTTCGGA
>JAUZPY010000050.1 GCA_030705805.1 Bacillota bacterium
AAGCTCGTTTATAGGGTCTTTTTCTACGGTTTCTTTGTCACCCCACATTTTATATGCACATATCAGCTTGCCGAACTGAGTACCCCAATCGCCCAAATGATTAATTCGTTCCACCTTATAGCCGAGAAACGAATATATGGCAGAAAGTGAGCTTCCTACTGCGGTAGAAAATAAATGACCTATATGAAAAGGTTTTGCAATGTTCGGAGAAGAATATTCTACGATTACTGTTTTTTCGCTTCCCACACAGCTCTTGCCATAATTATCGGAAGCTTTTAAAACCTTATCGGTAAGCTCTGATACAAACAAATTCCTGTTATAAAAAAAATTCAGATATCCGCCTGCGGCTACTGCCTTTTCTATCACTTCATCAGTGCTGATTTTACATGCCAAATCCGAGGCTATAATGTTCGGAGCTTTTTTAAAGAGCTTAGACAAGGTAAAACAGGGAAAAGCTATATCTCCCATACTTTCATCCTTAGGTATCTCCAAAAGTTTATATACAGAATCTGCATCC
This sequence comes from Bacillota bacterium, assembly GCA_030705805.1. Classification (GTDB taxonomy): domain Bacteria; phylum Bacillota; class Clostridia; order CAKSNL01; family HGM11501; genus JAUZPY01. The sequence goes on from JAUZPY010000050.1 coordinate 518, forward strand.
AGCTCTTTTACGATTTCTGATATTTTATTTGAAATATGAGTTTTAAAATCCATATAGCGCACCTCTTATTTTATCTCTATAGCCGTAAATTAGTACATTAAAATAGCATATTGATATATTTTACCTTAAAAAGGATTATATTGCAAGTTTTTTTAAAAAAATAAGGAAGAGCTTTTAGGCTCCTCCTTATTTTTTAATATAATCTAAGGGATTTACTTTTTTGTCATTCATAGTCAGTTCAAAATGAAGATGCGGTGCGTCACCCTTTTCAACCATTGCGGTTTCTCCGACAAAACCGACAACCTGTCCCTTGGTTACCTTCTGCCCTTGGGCTACCGAAGGCGAGGCAAATAGATTGTAGTAGCCTGTTATGGTTTTGTTTCCGTGGTCAATCAAAACATAGACGCCTAAAAGATTATCTTTGCCTACCTTTGTGACAGTTCCTGCTTCTGCGGCTTTTACCTCACTGCCTGCTTCTGCGGCAATATCAATACCCGAATGGCTTCTCCAGTCATCCATGGTCACAGAGTAAGCCGGCTGAGTGCTGAATGCTTTTGATACCGGACCGGATACAGGAGAAGAAAGTGCAAGCGGTTTGATTGCGGCGGTAGGTACTGCCGTGCTTTGGCTTGAAGCTGTCGAATCTTTTACTGAATTACTTTTTGTTTCACTTTCATTTTTATCCACATCAACGCTCAAATCTTCCGGAAATGCCGGCTGCGATTCGGTAATAAAAGCTTGCGCGGGAGCGGGGTCTTCAGTATCGGCAACCTCCTTGGGATTATTTGAATTTTTAGTTTGAACCAAATAGCCTGCGGTTAAAGCAATTAAAAGGCATACAGCAAAGGCTATGTATGCCCCGCTTTTCTTTATTATATTTTTAATTGTTTCCATCTGTTTCAGCTCCTTTTACAAACATTATCGGCATTTTGCCTTCGGTTTATGCAAAAGTATTAAAAACAATAAAATATTGAAAAAAAGAGCTGATTTTTTCTTGACTTAAAGGGTAGTTTCTTATATAATACACAAGGAATGTTAATAATTCACATTTCATGTTAATTTTTAACATAAAGGTAGGTGAGGCTTTTGCAGGACAGACGTGAACAGATGGCAAAATACATAGCGGGTAACAAGCAGGTTACAATTCTGAAACTTGAGGAACTTTTTCCGGCGGTTTCCGAAATGACTATAAGGCGTGACCTTGAGTATTTGGAGAAGCGCGGAGACATAATCAGGGTCAAAGGCGGGGCCAAATCTGTCAGTCTTTTTATGGGAATGAAGGAAGACGCTTATTCAAAACGTGAAGCTTCCCACATTACAGAAAAAGAAGAAATTGCAAATAAAGCTTTTTCCATGATAACTAATGAGCGGAGCATATACTTAGACCCCGGCACAACTGCCATGGCATTGGCAAAGCTTTTATCTGCCAAGAACATTTTTGCGGTAACCAGCGCGCCGAACATTGCACTGGAGCTTATGAAAAATCCTTTAACTATCGTAAATGTAGTCGGGGGTGAATTAAACAGAGAAAATCTCTCTTTAAGCGGACAGGGTGCCTTGGATTTTGTTGACAGCATCAATATTGAAATAGTATTTGCTGCCGCGTCCGGATTTACGGAAGCTACCGGTTTTACCTGCGGCAGCCAGCAGGAATGCATTCTTAAACAAAAGGTGCTGAAAAAAGCCTTGAAAAGGGTGGTTTTAATGGACTCTACCAAAGACGGTGTAAATATGCCCTTTACTTTTGCAAGGCCGGAAGATATTGACGTATTCATCAGTGATTCTAATCTAAAAAAGCAGACAAAAAAATATTTTAAAGATAAAGGTGTAAAGATTTTATAAGGAGGCTCGTATATGAAAACTAAAGCAGTTAGACTTTACGGTAAAGACGATTTAAGACTTGAAGAATTTGAACTTCCCGAAATAAAGGATTGTGAAATCCTTGCAAAGGTTGTATCTGATTCGATTTGTATGTCATCATTTAAGGCAGCAGAGCAGGGAGCAGACCACAAGAGAGTACCGAATGATGTTGCCAAGAATCCTACAATAATCGGACACGAATTTTGCGGTGAGATAATAAAGGTTGGCTCTAAGTGGGCAAAGGATTTTGCTCCCGGTCAGAAATTTTCAATTCAGCCGGCTATGAACTATAAAGGTTCATTGTATGCGCCGGGCTATTCCTATCAATTTATTGGCGGTGACTCTACATACGTTGTTATACCCAATGAGGTAATGGAAACAAATTGTTTGTTAAAATACAACGGAGAAGCTTACTTCTATGGCTCTTTAGCAGAACCTATGAGCTGTATTGTGGGAGGTTTCCATGTTAATTATCATATGCAGCCCGGAATATATAAGCATGAGATGGGCATTAAAGAGGGCGGAAGCTTTGCAATACTTGCAGGTGCAGGACCTATGGGTCTTGGCGCAATAGACTATGCTATACACTCTGACAGAAAGCCTTCTTTGGTAGCAGTAACGGATATCGACCAGGCAAGACTTGACAGAGCATCTTCTATTCTTTCTCCGGCCGAAGCCGAAAAGAACGGTGTAAAGCTTGTGTATGTTAATACAGCCGAAAAGGGAGAAGAAGCCCTGATGGAATTAACCGGCGGCAAGGGTTATGATGATATTTTTGTATTTGCACCTGTTAAAAGCGTTGTTGAAATGGGCGACAGAATCCTTGGCAGAGACGGCTGCATGAACTTCTTTGCAGGACCTGTTGATTCACAGTTTAAAGCAGAGTTTAATTTCTATAATGTTCATTACGGACAGACACATCTTGCCTCCAACAGCGGCGGTAATACCGATGATATGGTTGAAGCACTTAAGATGATGGAATCAGGCACAATTGATCCTTCGGTTATGGTTACTCACGTAGGAGGATTAAATGCTGTTGTAGAAACTACTTTGAATTTACCTAAGATAAGGGGAGGCAAAAAGCTGGTATATACACATATTGATATGCCTCTTACAGCAATTGAAGACTTTGAGAAGCTTGGAAAAACAGATCCTATGTTTGCCCAGCTTGATAAGCTTGTAAAAGAAAATAACGGTCTTTGGAGTGCAAAGGCTGAAAAATACCTTCTTGCAAACGCAAAGGAAATTTAAGGAGCAGTTATTATGATTGAAATGACAAAAGGTATTATGGCTGCTAAAATACGTATGGCAGCGGGCAAAAAGATTGTAACACTTAAAGAAGGAAAAGCAGAAGGCGCCTTTGAAATGAAGGAGTTTGACGCTGAAAAAGTTAAGGGCAAAAAAGCCGTTTACATTGACGGAATCGGTACATATGAAATTACAGAGCCGGAAGGATGCGGCAGACTGTATAATAAAATTGCTATCGTAACAGGAAGCGCACAGGGCTTTGGCAAGGGCATAGCCGAGGTGCTTCACGCACAGGGTGCGTATGTGGTTATTGCAGACCTTAACTATCCTCTGGCCGAAAGTGTTGCAAAGGAGCTTGGAGAAAGAGCTATTGCAGTTGAGGTAAATGCCGGGGATGAAGCATCGGTTGCAGCTATGATTGAAAAAACCGCAGTTTCCTTTGGCGGTCTTGACTTGTTTGTTAACAATGCAGGTATTGCAAAGGCCGGCGGCCTTGAGGAAATGGAAGTAGGAACCTTCGAGCTGGTTACAAAGATAAACTACACGGCATATTTCCTTGGTGCAAAGTATTCAAGTGCTGTTATGAAGGCGCAGCATGAGGTTGACCCTTCCTATATGATGGATATTGTTCAGGTCAATTCTAAATCCGGACTTTCCGGCAGCAATAAAAACTTTGCATATGCCGGCAGTAAATTCGGCGGAATAGGACTTACAGAGAGTTTTGCTCTTGAGCTTGTACCTTATAATATCAAGGTAAATTCAGTTTGCCCCGGCAACTACTATGACGGACCTCTTTGGAGCGATCCGGAAAGAGGGCTTTTCGTGCAGTATCTTAATGCCGGAAAAGTTCCGGGCGCAAAGACAGTTAAGGACGTTTATGATTTCTATGTAAGCAAGTCACCTATTAAGAGAGGATGCAATCCTCCCGATGTGGCAAAGGCTATTATGTACTGCGTAGAGCAGGAATTTGAAACAGGACAGGCAATACCCGTTACCGGCGGACAAATAATGTTAAAATAATTTTAAGGAGGACTATATATGGCAACAGCGGTAATTATGCCCAGACAGGGACAGTCGGTTGAAAGCTGCATTATCTCTACATGGCATAAAAAAGTCGGAGATAAGGTTAACGTAGGCGATATGCTTTTTACCTATGAAACCGATAAATCAACATTTGACGAAGAAGCTAAAGTCGAGGGTACGCTTCTTGCAAGATTTTTTGAAGAAGGCGATGACGTAGAATGTTTGTTAAACGTTTGCGTTATCGGCAATGAAGGTGAAAGCTTTGAGGAGTTTAGACCCGGCACAGCAGCGGTAGCAGCTCCGGAAAAGGAAGCACCTCAAGCATCAGCAGAAGCACCTAAGGTAGAAGAAGTTAAAGAAGCTGTAGTTTTAAATGCACCGAAGGAAGGCTTTGTAAGAGTTTCCCCCAGAGCTAAGGCAGCAGCTGCAAAAGCAAATGTAGATTACAGAATTGCTGAAGGCACAGGTCCTATGGGCAGAATCGTTGAAAAGGACATTGAAGCCTTGATTGCAAGCGGAGCAGCATACACAGGCGCAGCTTATCCCTTTGCAAATGGCAAAGCGGACGGCACAGGCTTTGGCGGCAGAGTATCTGTTGAAGATCTTAATGCTCCGGCAGCGCAGACAGCAGCTCCGGCAGCCGCATCAGTAGCACCCGGTGAAGTAATTACCTGGGAGGAAAAGCTTCCCGGAATCAGAAAGGCTATTGCAAAGAGCATGCATCAGTCACTTTCAACAATGGCTCAGCTTACCTTAAACACCTCTTTCGATGCAACAGAAATTATGAATTTCAGAGCTAAGGTAAAAGCAAGTGCTGAAGCAATGGGACTTGAAAATATCACATTAAATGATATCGTTCTTTTTGCTGTATCCAGAATTCTTCCAAACCATCCGGCTATGAACGCACACTTCTTTGATGATAAAATGGTTTACTTTAAGAATGTACAGCTTGGTCTTGCGGTTGATACACAAAGAGGACTTATGGTTCCCACAATTGCAAACGCTGACACATTAAGCTTAAATGAGATAGCAAAACAGGCAAAGGGTCTTGCTAAAGAGGCACAGGGTGGAACAATTGCTCCCGATAAGTTAAAGGGCGGAAGCTTTACCGTTACAAACCTCGGCAGCCTTGGCATAGAATCCTTTACTCCTGTTATAAATCCTCCTCAGACCGGTATTTTAGGTGTTGATACAATAACTAAAAAGGCTAGAGAAGTAAACGGCGAAATTAAAATGTATCCTTCTATGGGTCTTTCTCTTACCTTTGACCACAGAGCGGTTGACGGCGCACCTGCAGCTAAATTCTTAAAGGACCTTGCCACAGCTCTTGAAAACTTCAGCGTAATGCTGGCAAAGTAGGAGGCAGAAAAATGAACTATGACTTAATAATCCTCGGGGGCGGCCCCGCAGGCTATAATGCTGCTGAAAGAGCAGGCCATGCAGGGCTTAATACTCTTCTTATAGAAAAGAGAGCGGTTGGCGGCGTGTGTTTAAATGAAGGTTGTATTCCTTCAAAAACATTATTAAATTCCGCTAAGATGTATGACCATGCAAGACACAGCGAAAAGTACGGCGTAACTACCGAAGGCGCAAAAATTGACCATAAGGCAGTTATCGAAAGAAAAGGCAGAGTTGTAAATCAGCTTGTTTCAGGCATAAAGGCAGGTCTTAAAGCCAGCAAAGTAACCTTGATAGAAGCTGAAGGCATTATAGACGGCAAGAATGCAGACGGCAGCTATAATGTAAAGGTTTCCGGCGAAACCCATACGGCACAAAGACTTTTGATATGCACAGGCTCTTATGCTTTTGTACCGCCTATTCCGGGCGCTAAGGAAGCTATGGCAGCAGGCGTTGCCATGACAAACAGAGAGATACTTGATATGACTGTAGTTCCTTCCGACCTTGTAATTGTCGGCGGCGGCGTAATAGGCATGGAGATGGCATCTTACTTTAATTCTATAGGCTCAAAAGTAACCGTAGTTGAAATGCTTGACCATATCGGCGGACCTACAGATATAGACCTTGCAAAGATTCTCCAAAAGAACTATGAAAAGAAGGGCATTAACTTTGTTCTTGGAGCAAAGGTTACCGAAGTAAAGACAGACAGCGTCGTATATGAAAAGGATGGAAAGACGGAAGCTGTTAAGGCTGATAAAATTCTTCTTTCAATCGGACGCCGTGCAAGTACTCAGGGCGTAGGCCTTGAATCCATAGGAGTACAGCTTGAAAGAGGAGCCGTTGTTACCGACCGTTTTATGAAGACTAATGTTGCCAATGTATATGCGGCAGGAGACGTTAACGGAAAATCCATGCTTGCTCATACAGCATACAGAGAGGGCGAAGTTGCCGTTAATAATATGCTGGGCAAGAAAGACGTAATGAGATATAACGCTATTCCGGCGGTTATATATACAAGCCCCGAGGTTGGCAGTGTAGGCGAAACGGAAGCCACAGCAAAGGAAAAAGGAATTGATTATTCCGTTGTAAAAGTTCCTATGCAGTATTCCGGTCGTTACATAGCTGAAAACGAGGGCGGCGACGGCATATTAAAGCTTGTTATCGACAAGAAATACAACAGGCTTATCGGCTGTCACATGATTGCAAACTATGCATCGGAAATAATTGTTTCCGCTGTAGAGATGATAGAAGCTCAGATGAGAATAGATGAAATAAAAGAGATTGTATTCCCTCATCCTTCCGTTGGTGAAGTAATAAGAGAAGCAATTTTTCAAGTAAAGTAATTTTATTTGTTTTAACTAAAGAAAGGAAGTTTTATTATGACAAAGTCCCTATATATGGATCCCGCTGAAATGATGAAGCCGGGTAAAATCACATTCAAGGATATTGATGTAAATCAGTACAAATTAACCCCGGTTGAAGAAAAGAAAATTTATACTAAGGAAGATTTCTTAAGAATTTACCACGACATGAGAACAATCCGTGAGTTTGAAACAATGCTTAACGAAATTAAAGTTAAGTCTGTTTATAACGGAGTTGAATATTCAAATCCGGGCCCTGCTCACCTTTCTCTCGGACAGGAAGCTTCCGCAGTAGGTGAAGCTTATTTACTTGATGTTGACGACTACATTTTCGGTTCTCACAGAAGCCATGGTGAAATCCTTGCAAAGGCTATGAGTGCTATCCAGAAAATTGATAATAAAGAGCTTTACGAAAGCATGAAGAATTTTGCCGGCGGTATTACATTAAGCAAAATCGAAGGCAAGCAAAAGAACGTAAATGACGTTAAGGAATTAGCACTTGACTACTTCCTGTACGGCGCATTAGCTGAAATCTTTGCTCGTACAACAGGCTTCAGCAAGGGCTTAGGCGGTTCTATGCACGCTTTCTATACTCCTTTTGGTATTTACCCCAATAACGCTATCGTAGGCGGCGGTGCTCCTATTGCTCTCGGTGCTGCAATGTTTAAGAGAGTTAACCAGAAGAAGGGCATAGTTGTTGCAAATATCGGTGATGCATCACTCGGCTGCGGACCTGTTTATGAAGCAATGAACATGGCTGCCATGGATCAGATTAAAGGCTTATGGGAAGAAGGCTTCAACGGCGGAATGCCCATTATCTTTAATGTATTTGATAACCTTTACGGCATGGGCGGACAGACCGAAGGTGAAACAATGGCATATCAGTTCCTTGCAAGACTTGGTGCCGGTATTACTCCGGATCAGATGCATGCTGAGAGAGTTAACGGCTATGATCCTCTTGCTGTTATTGATGCATACAGAAGAAAGAAAGATCTCCTTGTTAATGGTGACGGACCTGTTCTTCTTGATGTTGTTACATACAGAGTTTGCGGACATTCACCTTCTGACTCTGACAGCTACAGAACAAAGGAAGAAAAAGATGCATGGATTGCAGCAGATCCAATTAAGGCTTATAAAGAAAAGATGATTAATGCTAAGATTGCAAAAGAAGCTGATTTTGATGCAATTGACGCTGATGTCATCGAGAGAATGACTAAGATTTGTGCGCTTGCAATTGACCCCGAAGTATCTCCGAGAATGGATCTTATTAAGCATCCTGATACAGTTGAGTCAATAATGTTCAGCAACGAACACATTGAAAATCGCGGCGACAGAAAGCCTGAAGTCGGCAAGGACGTTCTTATTCCTTACGAAGAAAATCCAAGAGTACAGCAGTTAGCTAAGAAGGAAAGATTTGCTTTTGATGCTGACGGAAAGCCTATATCAAAGAATAAGATATACCAGCTTCGTGACGGCCTCTTTGAAGCTATAATTAAAAAGTTCTATGAAGACCCGACATTAATTGCTTACGGTGAAGATAACAGAGACTGGGGCGGCGCATTTGCTGTTTACAGAGGACTTACCGAAGCTATTCCTTATCATAGATTCTTTAATAGCCCCATTTCCGAGGCAGCAATTGTAGGCAGTGCTGTTGGTTACGCTATGTCAGGCGGCCGTGTAATTGCAGAGCTTATGTACTGCGACTTCCTTGGCCGTGCAGGCGACGAAGTATTTAACCAGCTTGCTAAATGGCAGTCTATGAGTGCCGGTATCTTAAAGATGCCTGTTGTTTTAAGAGTATCTGTTGGTTCTAAGTATGGTGCTCAGCACTCTCAGGACTGGACTTCACTTTGCGCACACATCCCCGGCCTTAAGGTTATATTCCCGGCTACTCCTTACGATGCTAAGGGTCTTATGAACACTGCATTAAACGGCAGCGACCCTGTTATATGCTTCGAGAGCCAGAGAATTTATGATATCGGCGAGCAGTTCCATGAGGGCGGCGTACCGGAAGGATATTACGAGATTCCGATCGGCGAACCGGATGTTAAAATTGCAGGCAGCGATGTAACAATACTTTCTATCGGTGCTACATTATACAGAGTAGTTGAAGCAGCAAAAGAACTTAAAGAAAAATATAATGTTTCAGCTGAAGTTATCGATGCACGTTCAATTGTTCCTTTCAACTATGAAAAGGTAATTGAGTCTGTTAAGAAGACAGGTAAGATTATTCTTACAAGCGATGCATGTGAGAGAGGTTCTGCTCTTAACGATATGGCTGCTAAGATTACAGAATATGCTTTTGATTATCTTGATGCACCTCCTGTAGTAGTAGGCGCGCGTAACTGGATAACACCTTGCTACGAACTGGATAAGGACTTCTTCCCACAGGCAAGCTGGATGATTGATGCTATCAGCGATAAGCTTCTGCCTTTAGCAGGTCGCGTTTCAACTTCCGCTCCTTCTGAAACAGAGTTTTTAAGAAGAGAAAAGCAAGGCGTTTGATTTAATATATGAGGTACATAAGAGGCTGCTCAAATGACCCGTATTTTAATCTGGCATCCGAGCAATATTACTTTGATACAAAAGAAGAAATATTTATGCTTTGGATAAATGCGCCCGCAGTTATAATAGGGCGTAACCAGAACGCTGTGGCAGAAATAGACCATGATTATGTAAAAGAGAACAATATAACCGTCGCCCGAAGAATTTCGGGCGGCGGAGCTGTGTTTCATGACCTTGGAAATGTAAACTTTACTTTTCTTGTCAACGATTCAAAATTCGGGGACTATTCGAGCTTTACTAAAAATCTGCTTGCTTTTTTAAATGAAAACGGCTGCGGTGCAAAGCTTGAAGGCCGTAACGATTTAACAGTTGACGGCATGAAATTTTCCGGAATGGCTCAAAAAATCGGAAAAGACCGTATGATGCATCATGGCTGTATTTTGTTTGACGCAAATTTAGATAAGCTTTCCGGTGCTCTGCGCCCCGATCCCGAAAAAATTAAAAGTAAGGGAGTCCAGTCCGTAAGAAAAAGAGTAACAAATCTTTCCGAGTACCTTAATATGGATACTTCTGAATTTTTTGATAGGTTGGAAAAATGGATGATCAAAGCAGAAAATTTAGATGTACGTCCGATGACGGAAGAAGAAAGATGTGGAATTCAGAAGTTACGTGATGAGAAATTTTCAACTGACGAATGGATATACGGAATTTCTCCCGAGTACACATTTCATAAAAAGGCACGCTTTAACGGCGGCATTTTTGAAGTGTATTTAAAGGTAGAGCATGCCATCATAAAAGACTGCAAAATATATGGCGACTTTTTTTCTGCCTTTGATGTGGAAGAGGCACAAAATGCTTTGATAGGATCATTGCACCTAGAGGATAATGTCAGGACAGCTCTTAATAAAATAGGTGCTGATAAAATGATTCAAGGCATTACTCTTGATGAAATTATGACAGTAATGTTTTAGTTAATGCATATATGAAAGGAGTGGACGGTTTGGACGCACAATTTTTTATTGAAAGGCTGAATCATCCCGAAAAAGAGGAAAGGCTTAAAGCTCTTGCCGAGCTTAAAAAAATGATAGATGCAGGGCTTCTTCCATTACCTAAGGCAGGTAAGGATGTTAACAATCACATCCATACAGCATATTCCTTTTCTCCTTATTCACCGGCAAAAGCTGTTTGGATGGCATATAATGCAGGATTAGTTACAGCAGGTATTATGGACCATGACAGCATCAGCGGAGCCGAGGAATTTATTGAAGCAGGTAAAATTATCGGCATGGCAACCACTATAGGAGTAGAGTGCCGCGCGGATATGTCTGATACAAAATTAAACGGCAAAAGAATAAATAATCCTGACCAAAAGAGCGTTGCATACATGGCTCTTCATGGCATAGCCCATACAAAGATTAATGAGGTTAAGGAATTTTTTAAGCCATACAGCGCGGCAAGAAATTTAAGAAACAGGGACATGGTTGCAAAAATAAATGAGCTTGTAGCTTCAGCCGGTCTGCATCTGGATTTTGATGCGGATGTTGCCCCGATTTCCAACTGCTCTGAAGGCGGCTCCATTACAGAAAGACACATCCTTTTTGCTTTGGCAAAGAAGATAACCGCACGTTTCGGTAAGGGAGCAAAGGTTGCACAGTTTTTAAACGACAGTATGAATATCACTTTAAATGAAAAAGCAAAAGGCTTTTTAAATGATGAATCAAACCCATATTATGAATATGATCTTTTAGGGATACTTAAAAGCGATATGGTAGAAAAGTTTTATATACCTGCCACAGCAGAATGCCCCAAGGTAAAGGACGTTACCCAATTGGGCAAAAAGGTAGGAGCTATTTCTGCATACGCATATCTTGGTGACGTCGGAAACAGCGTAACCGGTGATAAAAAGGCTCAAAGCTTTGAAGACGGCTATATTGACCTTCTTTTTGAGGAAATAAAGTCCTTAGGCTTTAATGCGGTAACATATATGCCTACAAGAAACACATTAGAGCAACTTTTAAAGCTTAAAAAGCTAATAAAAGATTATGACCTTTTTGAAATAAGCGGAGAGGATATTAATTCTCCGAGGCAGGTATTTATCTGCAAGGCATTAGAAAAACCGGAGTTTGCAAACCTTATTGATTCCACTTGGGCATTAATCGGCCATGAACATATGTCTACAGAGGATATTAATAAGTCAATGTTTGCAGAAGAAACTATAGCAAAATATCCTTCTTTGGAAGAACGTGTCAATGCTTATAAAAAGATCGGACTTAGCTTAAAATAAGAAGAAGCAGAAAAACAAAAACTGCACCCCTTTCGCCTTTCATGTGTAAACATGTCTGACTTTTGGGGTGCAGTTTATTTACTGCTTTTTCTTATTTTTTTTAGTAATTATTATTAAAGAACTTACATAAAAAGAAACCAGAGGCATTAAGCTTTATCATCTTCAAACAGAGAAGTTTGGACAGGTCTGTCTGCCGCCTTTAAAAAGAATCCTGCCGCAGGCAAATTTTTAATTTGATATTTTTTCGGGTCTTCAAGACCGGATGCTTCTGCTAAATTAATAGAAATCATGCTTGTGTTTTTCTTTAATGAAAGTACGGATACGCCAATCGTATCCCTGGTGGCTTTTATGTTTATTTGAGAAGAGTTGAATACGAGAACTCTGGCATTAGAACTCTGAACACAAATATCGGTTTCTTCGGGAATAAACAGGCATCCGACTAAAGGCTTTGAATCCGAATATGCATTTATAAGCTTTTTACGATTGGTCTTTGTTTCATAGCTCTTCAAGCTGACCTTTGCGACCTTTCCGCTATCAAAGCCAAAGAGCATAATACCTTCATAATCTTCGGTAGCAACAATTTGCACTATTTTTTCTCCGTCTTCAAGTTCTAACAGGTTTGGAAGGTACTCTCCGAGAGAGCTGGCCTTGCAATCGGGAATATCGTAGATTTTCAGCTTATAAGCACAGGCTCTGTCGCTGAATAATATCAAATCAGCCTTGTTGCAGGTTTCAAACTCAGATATTATTTCATCATCCTCTTTAAGCTTCTGATCCGCTGAAGAACGAAGGGAAACAAGAGAGATTTTCTTTAAATAGTTGCCTTTTGTAAGAAAAATCTTAAGATTATAATTTTCAACATAAGAATTTTCTTCATATAACTCAATTTCACCGACTTTGACTATTTCGCTTTGACGATCTATTCCATATTTACTTGCTATATTTTCAAGCTCCGTTACAATTATTTTTTTAATTTCTTTATCATGCTCCAGGCTATAGGAGAGCTTATCTAATTCTTTTTCAAGACTGTCTATATCAGAAATTTTCTTTACTATATATTCCTTATTTAAATTACGCAGTTTTATTTCGGCAACAAAGGTAGCCTGTTCCTGATCGATGTCAAAGCCTTTCATAAGGTTGGGAATAACATCCTGATCCAGTTCTGTATTCCTAATTATCACAATGGCTTTGTCAATATCTAAGAGTATCTTACGAAGCCCATAAAGAAGATGAAGCAGTGAGGTTTTCTTCTTTATATCAAAGCTGATGCGCCGCTTTATGCACTGCGTTCTGAAATCAAGCCAGTGAAACAGTATTGTTTTAACACCTAAAACTTGTGGTGCATTGTTAATCAAAATATTAAAATTACAAGAAAAGCTGTCTTCCAAAGGAGTCTTACTGAACAAAAAAGTCATGAGCTTGTCCGGATCTACTCCTCTTTTTATATCAATTGTCAGCTTTAGACCACCTAAGTCCGTTTCATCACGCACATCCGAAATTTCTTTGATCTTACCTGCTTTAATAAGCTCAATAATCTTGTCCATAATTATTTCAACTGTTGTGGTATAAGGTATTTCATATATTTCAATGCACTGGCTCTTTTTATCATAGCGATACTTTGCCCTGATTTTAAAGCTTCCCCGGCCGGTATCATATATTTCTCTCATTTCTTCTCTGCTGTATATAATTTGGCCGCCGCCTGGAAAATCAGGAGCAATCAAGGTTTCGGTAAGGTCGTAGTTCTTATCTTTTATCAGTGCTATAGTTGTATTGCAAAGCTCACGTAAATTAAAACTACATATATTGCTGGCCATACCGACAGCAATACCCAAATTCGGATTGGCTAATATGTTTGGAAATGTAACCGGTAAAAGAGTCGGCTCTTTCATGGTACCGTCATAATTGTCGATAAAGTCTACGTTATCTTTGTCAATATCGTTAAAAAGCTCACCTGAAAAGGAATCAAGCTTAACCTCGGTATACCTTGGAGCTGCAGATGCCATGTCCCGGCTGTACTTTTTACCGAAATTCCCCTTTGAATCAATAAAAGGATGAAGAAGAGAGGCATTTCCTTTGGTAAGACGCACAAGAGTATCATAAATAGCCTGATCTCCGTGGGGATTTAACTTCATTGTCTGACCGACAACATTGGAAGACTTAGTACGCTGTCCTGTCAGTAAGTTCATTTTATACATGGTATATAAAAGCTTTCGGTGTGAAGGCTTTAAACCGTCAATTTCCGGAATGGCACGGGATATTATAACACTCATTGCATAGGGCATATAATTTTCTTTCAGTGTAGTTGTTATAAGCTGTTCTGACTGGTTAAATTCAGACATTTTCATTCTCCTTGACAAATTATTTCATTATAACAAAATTACTCCGTAATTTATTTTAAAAAGAGGAGATAACTTTCCGCTCCGCTTGCGGAAAGTTATGTGATAAAGTTATTATAACACAAAAATTTTTTGCTCTCAAGAGGCTTCGGCATATTTCACAAAAAAATATAGGGATATATAGTAAAATAACACAAAGGCAAAATTTAAGTTTTACAACCTTTAAAAAATATACAAAAGTAGCAGGATTTCAGGTTGACTTTGAGGCTTAATTGTTGTAATATATATGATACGATAGATTGCAAAATTATGTGGATTAAGAGGGAAAAAGGGCTGATTAAGCCTACTTAAAATCGCAATTTTGGTATGATATCAATAGGCGGGAAACCGTTTAAATCAAGGGAAAACATTATGAAGAGGATCTTAATAACGGGAAACCGTATAAGATAAGAATAAAGGGAGGAAACATCATGAAGAGAATCTTATCACACTTGCTTGCTTGTTGCATGGTGCTGTCGCTGTGTAGTACGCTTGGAGCCGTTCCCAGTTCTGCAACCGGAACACCTATTGCAGCTGATGAATTAGGAGCCGGGAGTTGGACTATTACGGCAACAGACTCACAAGGTGTGTCATTAAAAAACACCGCTGATGGGCCTGCTATCTCCAACCTTACCAACATAATTGATGGCAACCTTAGTACATTTAGTGAGGGTGGCGCATCTTGGGATGGATCGATCATGGTTAGTGCCATGACCGGCCCTGTAGACTTTACAATCAACTTCGGCGCAGCAACTACAATTTCCGGTGTCAGGCTTTATTCAAGAAACGACAACACTGCCGGCAGTATAAAAAGCTGGGACATCCTTGTAAAGTTTTCGGGAGAAAGTGATTTTACATACCTTTACAGCGGTCAGAGATCTGCCTATAACGCAGGTGATGGCAGCGGAGTTACAAAATTTGGATACAATGTAACTGTTGAGGCAGTAAAAGTCAGAGTAAAATCATCCTTCTGCGGAAGCACTGATTGCTTTTTAAAGGAAATAGCAATGCTTTCTTCTGTTGGGGCAGGCAACTATCTTACTCCAAATTCAACAAGTCCAACAAAATATCCAT
>JAUZPY010000051.1 GCA_030705805.1 Bacillota bacterium
GTCTTGCGAAGCAAGGTAAAAATCTGCAAGGAATCTGCGAGAATTGTCTTTTTCCCGCTGGGGGTTGCAGCCAGAACCCGCCAATACACAAAGTGTTGTACCCGGGCAGAAAAAGTTGATACGCTCGGCGACTGGGTTTGCGGACAGGTCTAATAAAAAAGCGGACAAGTGACGAAAGTCACTTGTCCGCTTTTTTATGTTCTGTTCATTGCCGTGGTTTTGACTATCTTGCATTAACCCAAACGGTCATGTCATTTTCCCCTCTGTTCGCAAAGCCGTAATAGGGTATGAATTTTAAAGTTGCAGGCTCATAATTATCTGACAGTTTATAATAAAGTGAATCCGAATCACATTTTTTAAAGCCCTTTACTTCGATTATATTTGCTCCGAAATAGTCATCGTAGGAAACTGATGCATCAAGGTTCTTATTTATAAATAAAGAAAATACATCATTGTTGTCCGCTCCATCCAGACAGTAAACCAGAGGACCATGCATTAAAGCTGCTTTCCCTGCATTATTTAGTACCTTTGGATTTGCTTCTATAAGTACCGGCTCCATTTTAAATTCTATATCCACATTATTTTCTGAAAATACTGCATAGCCGTTTTCCTTGGTATACGGGCAGGACGCTGTAAAGCTTTCGCACCAGGAAGGTATTCTTACAAATAGTTTTTCGGCATTGGTTTCAATATGAACTTTTCCGTCTGTCGGGTAATTTGTTTCCTGCTTTATATCAATACCGTTTTCAGAAGCATTTGCACTCATAAATTGGTTGACATAGACATTTTTACCAGAGTAACCATAGATGTAATCTCCTAAGGAAGCTAAAATCCTGTTTAAGTTTGGCGGGCAGCAGGAACAGCTGAAAACCTCAACACGCTCTGTGATGGGGTAGAGTTCGTCGCTGTAAACAAATTCTTTCTTTTTGTGGTTTTCAAGGTTAATCTTAAGCGGATTTTCATAGAAGAAGTGCTTTCCGTCAAGGGATATGCCCGACAGCATGCCATTATACAGTGCGCGCTCTAATACATCATGATATTTAGATTCATTTGTAATTTCACACATTCTCTTTGCGAAAAAAACAAGACCGATAGATGCGCAGGTTTCGCTGTACGCGTGTTCGTTTGCAAGGTCATAAGGAATGGAAAAAGACTCTCCCACACGGGTTGAGCCAATGCCGCCTGTTATATACATCCTCTGATTGGAAATATTATCAAAAATTGCCTTACAGGAGCTTAAAAGTTCTGAATCATTAGTTTCTCTTGCTAAGTCAGCCATACCTGAATACAAGTAGACTGCTCTTACAGCATGGCCCACTGCTTCCCTTTGTCTGCGCACAGGGATATGGCTTTGAATGTTCCTTGCAGGAAGGGAAATGTTATCGTTTTCATTTTTCGCATTAGTACCCCTTTTATCTATAAAGAATTTAGAAAGGTCCAAATACTTTTGCTTTCCTGTGGTATTAAATAGTTTAATCAGAGCAAGCTCAATTTCTTCGTGACCGGGAGTTACAAATGCGGCAGACTGCTTTACATAAAAAACATCATATATGTAGTCTGTATACTTTTCCATTAGCTTAAGAAATCTATCTTTGCCTGTTGCCTCATAGTAAGCTATGCTGGCTTCGATTAAGTGTCCGGCACAATAAAGTTCGTGGCTACCTCTTTCTTTAAATCTGTCACCGGGGCGTACTACGGTAAAATAAATATTAAAATAACCGCTCGTATCCTGATGCTCTTCAATTTTATCAATTACGCTTTCTATTTTTTCTTCCAACAGCGGGTTTTCTTTAAGTCCGATAATATATGAGGCGCCCTCTATCCACTTTGCTACGTCAGAGTCCCAAAAAATATGAGGCCTAAATGGGTCTCCTTCTTTCCAGTCAAAGTCAAAAGCCTTAATTCTGCCTGTATCGCTGAACCTGTTCCAAACAGCATCTATTGTAACTTCCTTATTCATGTCCTGCTTCTTTTTCCAAAAGCCGTCTTTTAAAACTACATTTTTATAAGACATTGATTTCATATGAACAATCCCCCAATATATACAATATTTGCTACAGTATATACTTTTATAAATAAAAAATCAAGAAAAAGTTAACGCGCAAAGAACGCCCTTATTGCAGCTTTTTGCTCTGCAATAAGGGCGTTTCCTATAGTCTGTTTTTTTATCGTCAGCCTTTTATATTCTTGCTACGCCGGATTTTATGGCAGCTTGTGCAACCGCCTCTGCAACGGCTTTCCCGACTCTCGGGTCAAAAGCCTTTGGAATTATGTAATCGTTTCTAAGCTCGTCGTCTGAAACTAAAGATGCAATTGCATAGGATGCAGCCATTTTCATTTCTTCGTTGATATCGCTTGCCCGAACGTCTAATGCGCCTCTGAAAATGCCGGGGAAGGCAAGAACGTTGTTGATCTGGTTTTGAAAATCACTTCTGCCTGTGCCGACAATAGCAGCGCCTGCCTTTAAAGCCAAGTCAGGCATAATTTCAGGAACAGGATTAGCCATAGGAAATACGATAGCATCATCAGCCATTGATTTAACCATTTCCTCATTAACCATATTTGGAGCGGATACGCCGATAAATACATCTGCACCTGCCAAAGCATCGGACAGTTTACCATTAACACACTCCGGATTCGTGATTTTTGAAAGCTCTGTATGAGCTTCACTCAAGCCATCCATGCCTTTATAGATAGCGCCGAATCGGTCACACATAATGAGGTTAGTAACGCCAAGGCGAAGAAGGTGCAGCCCGATTGCTGTGCCTGCGCTGCCTGCGCCGTTTATTACCACCTTGATTTTTGCAATATCTTTCTTCACAACCTTTAAAGCATTAAGCAGAGCTGCTGCAACTACAATTGCAGTTCCGTGCTGGTCGTCATGGAAAACGGGTATATCGCATATTTCCTTTAAACGCCTTTCGACTTCAAAGCATCTGGGAGCGGCAATGTCTTCCAAATTAATGCCGCCAAAGCTGCCCGATATGTTATAAATTGTTTTAACCAGCTCGTCAACATCCTTTGTCTTAACGCATAACGGGAAAGCGTCTACATCGGCAAACTCTTTGAAAAGAACACATTTGCCTTCCATAACCGGCATGCCTGCTTCAGGTCCGATATCTCCGAGACCGAGTACAGCCGTTCCGTCCGTAATTACTGCAACTAAATTCCACCTTCGGGTAAGCTCATAGGACTTATTTATATCGTCCTTTATTACAAGACAGGGCTCCGCAACTCCCGGAGTATAAGCGGTAGAGAGCTGAAGGCTGTCTTTAACTGGTGTTCTTGATACAACTTCTATTTTGCCTTTCCATTCATAATGCTTTTCAAGTGCTATTTTTTTAATATCCATCAGGATATCCCCCCTTATTCATAAGAGCTTTGCTTTTTAAGCTGCTCTAAATTAACGTCGCCTAAATATTTTTCAACGTCAAGACCCACAAACTTGCAGAAGTCAATCATTTCAGCTACAGTATTGACATTGATTGCAATACCATTTTTCATTCTGTCTTCATATGCAAAAACTTCTTTTTCGCCGTGGGTATATATTCTGTCTTCACCTTCACGTTTAGGTGATTCCCTAAGCTCTTTCAAGAAGGTGGAAAGATGCTCTTCTATATCATGAGAATCGCCAAAAATAGCAGGGTCAATAGCAGCAAAGCCATGGCAAGTTCCGCCTTTGCCGCCTATATGTGTATGATTGGAAGTGATTCCCATTGAAAGTATCGAACAGAAAATTTCACAAACCATACCCCAGCCGTAGCCTTTATGACTGCCTGAATACTCAAACTCACCACCGAGAGGCATAATACCGCCGCCAGCTTTTGCTACGATGTTCTTTAATACGTCAGATGCATCAGTTGTGCCTTTGCCGTTTTTATCAAGCGCCCAGCCTTCATGGAGAGGCTCGTTGTTTTTGTTATATACTTCAAGTTTTCCTCTGGTTACAACTGTTGTTGATGCGTCAAAAAAGAAAGGATAGGGAGTGGCAGGCATTGACATTGCAATAGGGTTAGAACCCAGCATTGCAAGTCTTCCGAAGGTGGGAACCATTATCGCTTCGGAATTGGTCATTGCAAAACCTATAAGACCTTCATCACATGCCATTTTAGCATAATATCCGGCAATACCGAAATGGTTGGAGTTTCTTACATTAGCTATGCAAACTCCGGATTTTTTTGCTTTTTTAATAGCGTTTTCCATTGCAAAGCGGCCGTTAAGCTGACCCATTCCGTCATGCCCTTCGATTACCATGGATACGGGAGTTTCAAAGACGATTTCCGGCTTAGCCGACACTTTAATAAGCCCTTTTTCAATTCCTTTATGGTAACGAACCAGTCTTTGCATACCATGAGATTCAATTCCGTAAAGGTCAGATAAAAGCAGCACATCTGTTATTATTTTTGAATCTTCCGTGCTGAATCCAAGCTTACAGAAAGCATCTTCGCAAAAGCTTTTTAAAGATTCATATTTATATGTGATAGTATTAGTCAAGTTGATTTCCCCCCTTAAAAATTAAAAACATCCTAATTATATCAAAATATAGCAAATAAAGCAAGAAGAAAGTAATTTATTGTTAAATTAAAAATCTGCGGTTTTTGTAATTGTCCGGGCCATATATAACCACAAATATTAATTTATGCAAAAAGGGCAAAGAAGTGTTGCACACTTCTTTGCCCTTTTTGATGGTTACTTATTCTCTGTCTATCGGCTTTTCCCGCCCTGCCGTATTGCATTTGACAGGTGACAGAGCTGTTAAAAGAAAATTATGCGTGTTCAAAAACAATTGCGTGGGAAATTGAAGGTATGCTTTCCCCCTGTTTTGACATTTCAGGGCTCATAAGAGCTCCGGTAGCGGCAAACAGTACACGATTAAAAGTGCCGTCTTCGATTTTTTTAAGAATATCGCCGCAAAGGACAGCCGCACTGCATCCGCAGCCGCTGCCACCGCAATGCATATCCTGCTCTTCTAAGTCATATATCATAACTCCGCAGTCGTTATAATTACCGCTTATATCGTAGCCTTCCTTTTTTAGAAGCTCAATAGCCAGTTCCTTGCCAAGCTTGCCTAAGTCGCCGGATAAAATCAAATCATAATCGGAAGGTTGCCTTCCCGTATCTTTAAAATGAGCGGCAAGGGTATCTGCAAAGGCAGGCGCCATTGCACTGCCCATATTATTTGCGTCCTTAATTCCCATATCTATAATTTTACCTGCTGTTGCATGGGTTACTTTTATTATATTCTGATCCCTTGTAAGGATAACACAGCCTGATCCGGTAACAGTCCACTGGGAAGTAGGTGTACGAAGGCTTCCATATTCAAGCGGAAACCGATATTGGCGTTCCGCACAGCAAAAGTGGCTGCTTGTTGCATTTGCACATACATCTGCAAATTCCCCGTCTACCAGCATAGCTGACAGCATAAGGCCTTCTGCCATTGTGCTGCATGCCCCGTATATACCTATATAGGGAGCGCTCAGATCACGAATACAGTATGCACTGCTGACACATTGATTTAGAAGGTCACCGGATATAATATAATTTGAATCTTGCGTGTTTATGTTAGCCTTTTTAAAAGCAAGTTCAATTGTATTTTTAAGTAACATACTTTCGGCGGCTTCAAAACTATCCTGACCAAGATACTCATCATCAATAAGGGCGTCAAAGCAGCTTGCCATAGGCCCTTCAGCTTCCTTAGGACCTGCAATTGCTGCATAGCTTTTCACATAAGGTGGGTTGTAAAATGCAACGGTTTGGGTTCCTACTCTTTTGCTCACATTGATGCCCCCTTAATAAAATAATATATCAAGCCGGCTATAACGGAAGTAAGACCGCCATACACAAGCACAGGACCTGCGATAGAAAACATTTTTACTCCCACGCCTAAAATCCATCCTTCCGGCTTATATTCCATAGCGGGCGATACAATTGAATTTGCAAAGCCTGTAATAGGAACTAAAGTACCGGCTCCACCGTATTTGGCAATCTTACCGTAAACTTTAAAGCCTGTAAGAATTGCACTTATGGCAACCAGCGTTATGGATACCAGAGGCAGGGCAATGTCATTGGAAAGACCAAATCTTTTATAAAGATCTAAAAGAATCTGACCAATAGCGCAAATCGCACCGCCTATTAAAAAAGCAAATAAGCAGTCCTTTCCTAAGGGTGATTTTTTCGCTCTGGCATTTGCCATAGCTTGATATTCCTTTTTGCCTACATTTGACATAAAAAACGTCCTTTCAAAAACTTTTTTCTTAAGCATATAATTTACAAAACCTAGGCTTTTATTCATTAGTCGAATTTTAGCGAAAGTACTTGTAAAAATTTTTAAAATATAGTAAAATAAAGGATATTTATTAAGGAGAAAATAATGAAAAAGTTATATTTGACAATATTAGCTTTATTTTTTATATTTTTAACAGGCTGCGTAGGCCCCAAAAACCAAAATTTGTCTTTTAACGGATATGCCTTGCAAAAAGCCCCCGCTATAGAAAGCCGAGTCGGAGAAAAGCTGATTCCGGCCGAAGCACTGACAGGAATTGCAGGATATAAATTAGATTATCAGAATAAAGGCAAGACGCTTATTATAAACGGTGCAGGTCAAAAAATTGTGTTTTATGCAGACAGCGATAAGGTAAATGTAAATGGGAAGCAGGGAAAAATAGGGGTTAAATCAATTATAGAAGACGGCAAATTTTTAGTACCCGCCAATTTTTTTACTGCCCTTACCGGAGGCAAAGCTGAAATATCCGGACAAAATGTAAGGCTTACAGGCAAACATGGTTTTGAAAGCAAAAATATGAAATCTTTAAAAGAGACTGACATATGCTATAAGGCGGAATATGAATTCAATTATAAAACTGCGTTAAATGATGAATCTGTCTTTAAATATAATGTTTGCATTCCGAAAGATTATAATACTTCAAATAAATATCCGGTAATTCTGATGCTGTCAGAAGGCGAAAGTAAAAAAGAATCTGAAAATATACTGTTATCTGAAATGAAAGCTTTGGGGTATAAAGCTGTTGTTATTGTGCCGGAGCTTTCGGAAGGTAATGCTTGGTACGGGGAACAGCTTAAATCTGCGGGTGAAGCCCTTTCAAAAGTAATTAACGATTTTAGAGTCGATGAAAACAGGATATATGTTTCGGGCGTATCGGATGGGGGAAGCGGAGTATGGAAATATGCTTTCATGTACCCCGAAAAAGCAGCAGCCATTACTCCCATTAATGCAGGAAGGATAATTGATTTTGAGTCATCGGCTCACCTTTTAAAAAATACGGCAATCTGGGCCTTTCATGAAAGCAATAACCTCAAAGCACCTGCTAAATACGACAGCGAAAAGGTTGTATTCATGAGAAATGCCGGAAATAAAAATATAAAGTACAGCGAGTTTCAGCAAACTATAGGAAGCATTTCAAAAATGGTTTATTCGGACGATGAATACTATAAATGGCTCTTTTCCCAAAAGCTTGATAAAACTAAAAAAACTGAAAATAAAGAGCTAAGCGCAGAAGAATTAATCGGCAAAACTGTGAAAAGTATGGTAGGGCTTAATCTCAAATCTTTTAAGGTGGCGGAAAACGCTAAGGTTTCATATACAGATAGCGGTGCTGTAGTTGAGAGTAAAGACGGAAAGAATGCTTATATTTCTTGTAAAGCACAGTACCAGCTTCCGATGGTTATAAAGGTAAAAGCTTCAACTGACAGTTCCGATTTAAAATTATTTTTTGACGATATGCCGATTACTTTAAACTGGGAAAAAGACCCTTATGAAATACATGTAACGGATTTTTTGACTAATACAGAATACGGACTTCAAAGTTCTGACGGATATATTAAGCCCGGGAAACTTAGTGAAATAACATGGATAATAGGTGCTGACTATATGGCACTTATAGTAGACGGTGAGGTTCGCTTGTTTAATCAGGGAAGCCTGGACTATATGGTAGGGGGAAATTATAAAGGCAGCGCCGGTATAGGAGTGAGCGGAAAATCCCATGTTACAGTGGAATACTTTGAAACAGGAAGTGCCGCTCCCTATTTTAAGTAATGGCGGCAAAACAACTACTTTATCAACATATTTGAACGGAGGTCGCGATGATGAATAAATTTGTAAAAACACCAAGCTTATCTACAGGAAAACAAGCCAAAAATAGATTTGACAATATTCTAAATGCTAAGGCGAAAAAAACAGGAGCGCTTACGTTTGTGCTTGTGCTGTGCATTAGTGTTGTTATGGGAACATTAGTTGCGTGCAACAACACTAATTACATATATAAAAATAAAAGTCTTGGATTTTCAATTGAAATTCCTAAAAGTTGGGAAGGCAAATATAAAATTGTTGAAGTAGACAGAGGTATTACAGTATATCAAAGTGGTACAGTAGAAAAGTTTGGTGAAGGTACAGGGAGATTGTTTTCTATTGAACTGCTTGAGGGCACAATAGAAAAGGATAAGGCTGAAGATACGCCTTGGCCCGCACATTTCCTTATGCATGCAAACGGACACACCTATGTCATGAATATGCCGTCAGATGTTCAGTCACCAACTTGGGATGGCGGTGATAAAGCGTTGGCAGCTGAATATGAGAAGATGTTTGAAGATATAGACAAAATAAGGGAAAGTATTGAACCTATAACTATTGCTAACGATTCTGGCGGTAGTGACATATAAAAACTTTAAGTATTATTGAGTGATCATCTAATTCAAATGGTAACTAAATATGAAGCTGACAAGCAAAAATCTTTTAGAATTGCTTTCTCAAAAATATACAATTTGCTTAAGAAATTAAAAAAGGTCAGAATTTTCTGACCTTTTTGCATGGGCAATTTCATATTGCCCTAAATGCCTTAGCTAATTTGTATTCTTAATTAGTTTCATGTGTTATGCATAAAAAAAACCGGCTGCTTTAGCAGCCGGTTTTTTTTATACTAATTCGCCGTATTCATTTAAAGTATATTCAATAGCCTTACCTTCTGCCAAGGACCGGGAAACATTGATTATCCGCTGGTTTTCAGAGCCTCTCATATACAGAGCAAGCTTTCTCCGCTTCAGGACGAAGCGCCCGTCAATAAGGACATCAGAAAGCTTAAGCAGTTCTTTAACACCATCTCTTTTTAAGGCAAGCAGTTCCTCAAAGGTGTAGCCTGTATAAGTAACTACATTAAGGCCTTTAGCTTTTATTTCTTTAGCTATTTCACAAAGCGGCAAAGGCTGGCAAAAGGGTTCGCCACCGGAAAAAGTAACGCCGTCAAGCAGAGGATTTGCAAAAATCTGTTTCAGTATCTCCTGGGTATCAATATCTTTGCCGCCGTTAAAATCGTGAGTTCCCGGATTGTGGCAGCCCTCGCAGTGGTGCGGACAGCCTTGAGTAAAAACTGTGTAACGTAGGCCGGGACCGTCAACTATTGAATCGGAAACAGTACCTGAAATTTTTAAAGTGCTCATAGTCCGTGCTTTACTCTGTCTCTTTCTTCGGCACGCTTTGCATTATTAAATTTATCAAGGGTACCGACAAGGTAGCCTGTGATTCTTCTGATTCTGTCAAAGGCACCGCTTTCCTCGGTTCTGCCGCAACCGGGACAAGTGTCGTCAATTATACCAACGTAGCCACAGCATGGGTCTTGGTCAACCGGATGGTTGATAGAACCGTAGCCGATGCCGCAGTCATGCATATAACGAATAACCTTTTCGAAAGCGGGAAGATTCTTAGTGGGGTCACCGTCTAATTCTACATATGTGATGTGACCTGCGTTTGTCAGCTCGTGATACGGAGCTTCCAGTTTAATCTTTTCAAAAGCACTTATCGGGAAGTATACAGGTATATGGAAGCTGTTTGTATAGTATTCTCTATCTGTTATTCCGGGAAGCTCTCCGAAAAGCTTTTTGTCCATACGTATAAATCTACCGGATAATCCTTCCGCAGGTGTTGCAAGCAGTGTGAAGTTAAGACCTCTCTTCTTGCTTTCCTCGTCAACACGTTCTCTCATATGAGATATAATGTCAATACCTAAGTTTTGTGCTGCGGAACTCTGACCATGATGCTCGCCAATCAGGGCAACAAGTGATTCGGCAAGACCGATAAAACCTATAGATAATGTGCCGTGCTTAAGAACCTCGCGCACTTCATCGTCAGGCCCCAGTTTTTCGGAATCAAGCCATACTCCTTCGCCCATTAAGAACGGGAAGTTACGTACTTTCTTCCTTGCCTGAATTTCAAAACGTTCAAGTAATTGATCTATTACTAAGTCTAATTTTCTGTCCAATTCTTCAAAGAACCATTTAAGATCACCTTTCGCACGGATTGCAATTCTCGGAAGATTAATTGAAGTAAAGCTTAAATTACCTCTCCTGTAAGAAATTTCCCTGGACGGGTCATAAACATTACCTATTACACGGGTTCTGCATCCCATGTAAGATATTTCTGTTTCAGGGGTGCCTTTATAGTATCTGAGGTTATAAGGAGCATCCTGGAACGAGAAGTTGGGGAAGAGCCTCTTTGCACTTACCCTCATAGCAAGCTTGAAAAGATCATAGTTCGGATCTTTAGGATTGTAGTTAATTCCTTCTTTTACTCTGAAAATATGAATTGGGAATATCGGCGTTTCACCGTGACCCAAACCTGCTTCATGGGCAAGAAGAACATTTTTCATTACCATTCTTCCTTCACAGGAAGTATCCATACCATAGTTAATTGAAGAGAAAGGCGTTTGTGCACCCGCTCTGGAATGCATGGTATTCAAGTTATGAATAAGTGCTTCCATAGCCTGGTATGTGGTTCTGTCTGTTTCGGCAATGGATTTATCTAAAGTATATTTCTGCGCTTTTTCTATTACATCTTTATCGATACCCATTTCGGCAAGCTTTTCCGATTCAGACTTAAAGTATTCCTTATAATTATCCATTCTAAGTACTGTGCCAGATGCAAGTATTTCCTTTTGATATTTTTTAACTGTATCAATAATATCCTTTTTATCTGCCAGAAGTTCAAGGCACTTAGCCATGTTAACAGCGTAAGTACGTAAAAATGTTTTTTCAACACCCGGAGCAAGTCCGTAATCGAAGTTTACGATACTCTGACCGCCGTGCTGGTCATTCTGATTTGACTGGATTGCAATGCAGGCCAGGGCAGCATAGCTTGATATATCGTTAGGCTCACGCAAATTGCCGTGTCCTGTGCAGAAACCGCCTTTAAACAGACTTATAAGGTCTATCTGACAACAGGTTGTGGTCATGGTTAAAAAGTCCATATCATGGATATGAATGTCGCCTTCTTTATGAGCCTTA
This sequence comes from Bacillota bacterium, assembly GCA_030705805.1. Lineage (GTDB taxonomy): Bacteria > Bacillota > Clostridia > CAKSNL01 > HGM11501 > JAUZPY01. Next base: position 11,290 of record JAUZPY010000051.1, read on the forward strand.
GCATGCTCGGCTTTAAGAACAAACATTTCAAAGAATTGTTTTGCGCCTTCGGAACCGTATTTAAGCATCGTACCCATAGCGGTATCGCCGTTTACATTGGCATTGTCTCTCTTGAGATCAGAATCCTTAGCATCTTTAAAAGTTATCTCCTCATAAATTTGCATAAGACGAGTATTCATTTCTCTTTCTCTGGTTCTATCGGCACGATAGAGAATGTAAGCCTTTGATGTGCGAACGTGTCCGTTCTTAATAAGGACTTGCTCAACATAATCCTGTACCTGCTCAACTGTAGGCTGATCTATATTGTCTTGTTCCATAGCTTCAACAACCTGATTTGCCAGAGTTTTTGCATCATCAATATTGTGATGGCTATGTATAGCCTCGAAAGCTTTGTTTATAGCAAGTGCAATTTTTTCAGAATCAAATGATTCCATTCTCCCGTCTCTTTTTCTTATTGTGGTAATCACCCAAACCCCTCCTAACACAAAATGTAGCCTGTGATGTGATTATACAACACTATATCTAGTGTGTCAATAATTTTTTAAAAACATTTTCCACAATTTTGAAAACAATAGTTTAACATAGAAGAAAGCTTCGGAATAAGATATACACAAAGAGATTATTGTATCTTAAAAAAGTAATTTTTGACTGAAATATCACGTTAATATAAAATTTATATTAAAAATATTATTTTTTAATGGAATTTTTGCTTTAAATGTGCTATAATCTATTCTGGAGTGATTTTGAGTGCATGAAAGGGCATGGTGATACTATGATGATGTGCACTAAATGCCATAAAAATGTGGCTGTGGTCTTTATTACAAAAATGGAGAACGGCAAAACTATCAATGAAGGACTTTGCCTTGCCTGCGCAAGGGAAATGGGTCTTCCATCAATAGATAAGATTGCACCCGGTCTTAATATAGATGATGAAGATATGAAAAACATTACCGGGCAATTGGCCGGAATGTTTGGAGAAGGCTTAGGCGGTGCTTCCGGTATGGAGGAAATGTTGGGATTTTCAGCAGCTCCGGAGGAAGATAATTATGAGGACTTAGGCGAAATATCCAATTTGGAAGAGCCTAGCCATACCGTAAAAACTAAGGATAAGAAAAAGAAGAAAAAGAAATTGCTTGATACCTTTGGCATAAATCTTACAGCCAAGGCTGCTGCCGGTATGGTAGACAGAGTAATAGGGAGAGAAAGAGAAATTGAGCGGATGATTGAAATATTAAATCGCCGCACAAAAAATAATCCTTGTTTACTTGGGGAGCCGGGCGTAGGAAAAACAGCAATTGCCGAAGGCCTTGCTGTTCGTATAGTTGAAAAGAGTGTTCCCGCAAAACTTCAGAATAAAGAAATATATGTACTGGATTTTACTGCCATTGTTGCCGGAACCCAGTTTAGAGGTCAATTTGAGGCAAGGCTTAAGGGTATACTTGAAGAGGCTAAAAAACAAGGCAACGTAATATTGGTTATTGATGAAATTCATAATATAATGGGTGCAGGAGATGCTGAAGGTGCTATGAATGCGGCAAACATTCTTAAGCCGGCACTTAGTAAGGGTGACATTCAGCTTATAGGTGCAACAACCCTAGGAGAATACAGAAAGCACATTGAGAAAGATTCTGCTCTGGAGCGGAGACTCCAGACAATTATTGTTGATGAGCCGGGTATTGAGGACACGGTTGAAATCTTGAAGGGGATAAGGGGCTATTACGAGGACTACCATCATGTAATAATTTCTGACGAGGTAATAAGGGCTGCCGCTGTTTTGTCGGAGCGTTATATAACCGAGCGGTTTTTACCTGATAAGGCAATAGATGTTATTGATGAGGCAGGCTCTAAAGCTAATCTGCACAATGAAACGCTTTCACAGCTTACTTTGCTTAAAGATAAGCTGAAAGAGGTTCTTGACGAAAAGGACGATGCGGTCAGCGAAGATTCTACCGAGAATTATCAGAGGGCCGCCGAACTGAAAATGAAAGAATGTCAGCTTCGTGAAGAAATATCTATACTTGAAGCTTCATGTGAGGCTACCCCTATCACCGTGGATCAGGTTGCATGCGTCATAGAAAATATGACTAAAATACCGGTGCAGAAAATTAATCAGCTTGAAACAGATAAGCTGCTATCTTTAGAAGAAATACTTCATAAGAGGGTTATCGGTCAGGATGCTGCTGTTAATGCTGTTTCAAGGGCAATAAGAAGGAACAGGGCAGGGCTTTCCAAAAAGCTGCGTCCGGCATCCTTCATATTCTTAGGTCCTACAGGTGTTGGCAAGACGGAGCTTGCAAAGGCTTTAGCCGAAGCAATGTTTGACAGCGAAGATTTTATTATCCGAATGGATATGTCTGAATATATGGAGAAGCATTCCGTTGCAAAAATCATCGGCTCGCCGCCGGGTTATGTGGGCTATGACGATGCGGGTCAGCTTACCGAAAAAGTAAGAAGGAGACCATATTCGGTTATTCTTTTAGATGAAATCGAAAAGGCACATCCGGACATTCATAATATTTTACTTCAAATACTGGATGACGGACGTTTGACAGACAGTCATGGCAAGGTCGTAAGCTTTGAAAATACGATTATAATAATGACTTCCAATGCAGGAAGCGACTGGAAGAGTCAGGGGTTTGGATTTACTCCGGATGCTAGTAGAGCAAACTATGATAAAGTCAATACGGCTCTTAAAAGCATTTTTAAACCTGAGTTTATAAATAGAGTTGATGAAATTGTTACCTTTAACCGTCTTACAGAGGAAGACACTCTGAAAATACTTGACATCATGCTTTCCGAGCTTGAATATATGCTGAAAGAAAAGGGTATAACATTAAATGTTACAGATGAAGTAAAGCAATATTTAGCTAAAAACGGCTTTGATGATAAGAATGGAGCAAGACCTATGAGAAGACTTATAAGAGTTACTTTAGAAGATAAGATTTCCGAAGCTATTATAAGAGGTCAGCTTACCTCAGGATCGGTATGCAATATTGGATTAGTTAACGGTGAAATAGCATTGTTGTAATATTACGGGCATGGATTTTCCATGCCCGTTTTTTGTGAGGTGATAATTATGAAACAGGAATTCAGAATCGGTGGTATGTCATGCGCATCATGTTCGGCCAGAATTGAAAAGGTACTTAAAAAAACAGACGGCGTAAGCTTAGCAAGTGTAAACCTAGCCACAGAGGAAGCCTTTGTGTCCTATGATGAAAAAATACTATCAGCGGAAAACATAGCTGAAATTATTAATTCCTTGGGATACAAAGCGCTGAAGAAGGATGAGGAAAATAATGATCAAAAGCAGCTCAAAAAAAGGCTGCTGATCTCCATTATATTAACTTTTCCTATGCTTCTGGGCATGGCCTTATCCTTCTACCAAAACAGTTTTATTCACTTCCTGCACAACCCATATTTTCAGCTTGCATTAACAACTCCGGTGCAGTTTGTTATCGGTGCAAAATTTTATAAGACTGCATGGAAATCATTAAAAGCCAAAGGGCCTAATATGGACCTTCTTGTTGCCTTGGGCACTACGGCAGCCTACGGACTCAGCCTTTATAATTTAATAACCCAAAACCTCGGCGAAGGTATGATGAAAAACGTATATTTTGAGTCCTCTGCAACCATTATCACATTGATACTTTTAGGAAAGTACTTAGAAAGCAGGGCGAAAGCAAGAACGGCAGACTCCATTAGAAATCTTATGAGCCTGCAGCCTGATACGGCATGGGTCAAGAAAGGTGAATCCTATGAAAAGGTATCAGCATCGCAAATTGTGCCCGGGGACATAATTATGGTTAAGCCCGGCGAGAAAATACCTGCGGACGGTTTGGTGATATCGGGAGAATCCGATGTGAACGAATCCATGTTAACAGGAGAAAGCATTCCTATTTATAAACAGGAAGGTGACAAGGTAACAGGTGCCTCTGTTAACGGGAGTGGCTCTTTTGAGTTTAAAGCTGAAAGAGTAGGGAAGGACACCACGCTTTACAGCATCATAAAAATGGTTAAAGAAGCTCAGGAGGCAAAGGCTCCGGTTCAGCAGCTGGCAGATAGGGTAGCAGGCGTCTTCGTACCCTCGGTAGTGGGAATCGGAATAGCAACAGTTTTTCTCTGGCTTTTAGCAGGTGCAACAGGTGAAGCTGCCGTCATGCACGGAGTAGCTGTTTTAGTTATTTCGTGTCCCTGCGCATTAGGTCTTGCAACGCCGACGGCAATAATGGTCGGCACAGGAAAAGGCGCCCAGCACGGCATA
>JAUZPY010000052.1 GCA_030705805.1 Bacillota bacterium
ACTTATATCATTATCGGTTATGCCTTCTGTGCTTTTACTTTCCAGCACTTTCCCCGAAGCATCCAAAGTATCGGTTGTAATGCCAAGCCTAAGCTCAGCTAAATAGCCTTTTATTTCACCACCGGTCATTATATCGGAAGCTTTAGTTGCATTTCCTATGCAAACCGGAAGAACTCCTGTGGCATCAGGGTCAAGCGTACCTGTATGACCGATTTTTTTAGTACCCAATATCCTACGCATTTTTGCAACAACGTCATGGCTTGTAAAACCTTTTTCCTTATCTATGACAATGACGCCGTTCATTTTTCTGCCTCTTTTAAAGCTTGTACCAGTTTTTCGACTATTTCTTTTTTTAATTCTTCAATATTTGTATCTGCCGAAAGCGAGAATCCACTGGCTCTTATATGGCCGCCTCCTCCAAAAAATCCGGCGACTTTTGACACGTCAATAATGCTTTTAGAGCGCAGGCTTACCTTTACTTTGTCTGTCTGGGTTATTGATATTGCTGCTTCAACGCCTTCAATTCCCCTTGCTATTCCGGAAAAGCCTTCGCAGTCTGCTATCGTGCCTTTAGTTTCTTCAAAATCTTTATTCGTAATAACAATTGAAGATATTCTTCCCTCTGCATGAAGCTCTATAGACTTTAAGGCCCTGTTCATAAGCTTTATTTTAGCAACAGACTGAGTTTCATAAATATTTATGGAAATATTGGCGGCATCAGCGCCTTTTCTCATCAAGTCAGCACAGTATTCAAGACTTTCGGGAGTGGTATTTGAATACTTAAACCCCCCTGTATCGGTTATCATTCCGGAATATAGCTGATCTGCCTGACGCTTTGTAATGTTGCCTGTAAGCTCATTTATCAGCCTATACATTATTTCTGAGGTGGATGATACATCAGGCTCAATAACATTTATGCCTGCAAAGCCGATATTTGATATATGATGATCAATGCACGCATTTTTCTTTGCGTTTTCAAAAATATGAGCTCTGTCTGCCATTCTTTCCTCATCGCCGCAGTCAACAGCAATGGCAAGATCAAAATCATCCTCAGGCATTATTTCATATTCATCGCAAAGAAAGCTTAAGTATTTAGGCGGCTCTTCCCCAAGAGCAACACAGACAGTTTTACCCATTTCCCTTAGGCACGAAGCAAAGGAAAAGGCGGAGCCCACCGAATCTCCGTCCATATTTATATGGGGAAGAAGAACGATTTTCTCCGCATTCTTAAGCTCTTTTTTCAACTTAGCGAAATTATTCATTTTCATCCAAGCTCCTAACATTATCAGCAATCATTTTACTAATATGAATTTCATGTTCAATGGAGTCGCTAAGCTCAAAGACTACCTGAGGAGTAACCCTAAGGTCCACCCTTCCTGACAGTTCACGCCTGACAAATCCGGCAGCAGACTTAAGAGCCTGCATTGTGGATAATTGGTCTTCCTTAGCTCCTAATATGCTGACATATATTTTAGCATAGCTCAAATCCTTTGAAACCTTAACCGCCAGAATACTAACCATTCCTTTCATTCTGGGGTCCTTAATATCTCGCAGGATGTTACTAGTTTCTTTTTTTATTTCTTCAGATATTCTATCTATCCTGCTAAAGCTCATTTATCTTTCTACCTCTTCCATAATGAAGGCTTCGAAGACATCGCCTTCTTTAATATCGTTAAACTTTTCTACGCTGATACCACATTCATATCCTGAGGCAACCTCTTTAGCGTCATCTTTAAAACGCTTAAGTGATTCAATTGCCCCTTCATATATTACTATGCCATCTCTTACTGTTCTGATTTTGCTTGCTCTGGAAATTAGACCGTCAGTTACATAACATCCTGCAATTGTACCTATGCTGGATACCTTAAAGGTCTGTCTTACTTCGGCATGACCCTGAACAGTTTCCTTATACTTCGGTGCAAGCATGCCTTTCATAGCTGCTTCTATTTCGTCGATTGCGTCATAGATTACTCTATACATACGCATTTCTACCTTTTTCAAATCCGCTGTTGTTCTGGCTCCGCTGTCAGGTCTTACGTTAAATCCTACGATAATTGCATTTGAAGCTGCTGCAAGCATTACGTCAGATTCGTTTATCGCTCCGACTCCACCGTGAATTACCTTAACCTTAACTTCTTCATTTGACAGCTTTTCAAGACTTTGTTTTACTGCTTCAACACTGCCTTGAACGTCAGCTTTAACAATGAGGTTAAGCGTCTTTATATCGCCCTGAGAAATCTGCGCAAACAAATCATCAAGGGTTACACCGGAAGCAGCTTTAACGCTTTCGTCCTTAATCTTCTGCTTTCTTGCTTCAACAACGTTTCTGGCAGCTCTTTCATCTTCAACCACATAAAATAATTCGCCGCCCTCGGGAGCTTCGGACAGGCCTACAATTTCAACGGGAACCGATGGGCCGGCAGATTTTATTTTATTACCCTTATCATCTGTCATTATTCGTATTTTACCCACGGAAGTTCCTGCCACAACAATATCGCCCTGTTTAAGTGTACCGTTTTGAACCAAAACTGTAGCAATGGGTCCTCTTCCTTTATCAATTTTTGACTCAATTACAGTACCCTTTGCATTTCTGTTTGGATTAGCTTTCAGTTCAAGCATATCGGCTGTAAGTATTACCATTTCCAGGAGAGTATCAATATTAATGTTTTTCTTTGCGGAAACTTCAACACATACTGTATCTCCGCCCCACTCTTCAATTAAAACGTTCTGCTCGGAAAGCTCTCTCTTTACTCTTTCAACATCTGCATTTTCCTTGTCAATCTTATTGATTGCAACAATTAAGCTTACGCCGGCTTCCCTTGCATGGTTAATTGCTTCTATAGTTTGAGGCATAATGCCGTCATCGGCTGCAACTACCAATATGGCTATATCGGTAACCTGTGCACCTCTGGCACGCATAGCTGTAAACGCTTCATGTCCGGGAGTATCAAGAAAAGTAATCTTGCGGCCGTTAATCTCAACTCTATACGCACCTATGTGCTGCGTAATTCCCCCGGCTTCACCTGCAGCTACATTAGTTCTTCTGACAGTATCAAGCAAAGATGTCTTTCCATGGTCAACATGGCCCATAACAACTACAACCGGATCTCTGGTAAGAAGCTGCTCAGTTGTATCTTCGACATCATTAAAGAGCCTGTCTTCAGCTGTTATTATTATTTCTCTGGTAACAACGGCTCCCATATCCTCTGCAATCAGAGATGCTGTATCAAAGTCAATGGTCTGGGTAATATTTGCCATTACTCCGGCCATCATCAATTTCTTAATTACGTCGTTCGGAGAAGTTTTTAACCTTTCGGCAAGCTCGCCTACAACAATTTCATCAGGTATGCTGACTTGAATTTTTTCTTTTTTCTTTTCCTGAGGCTTAGCAAAAAACGGTTCTCTCTTGACCTGATCTCTATGTTTTGGACCCTTTTTAATTTTCTGCTTATTTGTAATAGTATCTTTAACCTCGGGAGCCATCTCTTCTATTTTTTCTGCGTCTTCAAACTTTTCTAAGTCTACTACATTTGCCCTTGTATCAACATACCTTGGCTCTTTGGGAGCATGCTTCGGTTTTGCCGGCTCTTCAGCTTTTTGAGCAGCTTCCTCCCCTGAAGCAATATTTGTTTCTTTTTTTCCGTCTTCTTTAGCGTCCGTAGCAGCTTCTTCCTTTACAGGACGAAGCGACCTTAAAAGCTCATTTATGTCGGACCCATTATCATAGAGTCTTGTATAATGCTCCAGGATTATATTCATGTCCATGTCGGACAACGTACTCATATGGTTCTTTGCTTCCGAACCAAAGGGCTCAAGAAGAGCTAAAAGCTCTGTGCTTTTAACTCCGATATTTTTTGATACTTCATGAATTCTTACTTTTGCCATAGATACACCCCCGTCTATTACTGCTGTGCTACCAGCTCTTTTATGCTGGCAAACAGCTCCGCGTCAACTGCCGATTTCAAAGCACGCTCTATCGCCCTTCTCTTTTCGGCTTCACCGGCGCAACCTCCGGTACGGCAAATATAGGTTCCTCTTCCATCAGCCTTTCCGGATTCGTCAACAAAAATTTTTCCATCTTTATTTTTAACTATCCTTATAAGGTCCTTTTTCACCTTTTGCTCCCTGCATACGCAACACATTCTTAAGGGAACCTTCTTCGCCACGCCAATCACTCCAATACTTTACTCAATTACGGCATCGCTCTTTATATCAATTTTCCAGCCGGTTAGTCTTGCTGCTATTCTTACATTCTGACCTTCTTTACCAATTGCTAAGGATAACTGATAGTCAGGTACGGTAACAAATGCCGACTTTTCATCTTCGTTAATTGTTACGTTTGTAACTTTAGAGGGGCTAAGTGCCGATTTAATATATTCTGCCGGATCCTCATTATATTTTATTATATCAATCTTTTCATCACCCATGCCGTCCATAACCGCTGAAACTCTTGTTCCTTTTTGGCCAACGCAGGCACCAATAGGATCTACCTTATCATTAGATGAATAAACAGCCATTTTTGTTCTTGAACCGGCTTCTCTTACTATACTTTTTATTTCAACTGTTCCGTCCGCAATCTCAGGAACCTCCTGCTCGAACAACCTTCTTATCAGCCCCGGATGGGTTCTGGAAAGCATAATCTGTGGTCCGGAATAACTTTTCCTTATTTCAAGCACATAAAATTTCATTCTTTTATTAAAGGGATATTCTTCCCCGGAAATTTGCTCGTTTGCAGTCAAAAGACCTTCTGCGTTGTCTTCTAAAGATACAATCAGGCCTTTTCTGTCTGCTTTCTGAACAATACCTGTAACAAGCTTGCCTTCCTTTTCGGAAAACTCATTAAATATGTTTCCCCGTTCTGCTTCCCTGATACGCTGAACAACAACCTGTTTTGCCGTCTGCGCCGCAATTCTCCCAAAGCGCATAGGGTCAACAGGGCTTTCAACAAAATCGTCAACCTCGTATCTGGGATTAATATTTCTTGCATCATCCAAAGAAATTTCATTTACTGGATCTTCAATTTCCTCGCAAACTTTTCTTTGAGTAAAAGTTTCTACAACACCTGTCTCGGGATCCATCTTTACTCTAATATAAATATTCTCAGGAAAATGCTTCTTACTGGCTGCTACTAAAGCAGCCTCAATAGCTTCAATCATATAATCTTTTTTTATTCCCCTGGTCTTCTCCAGTTCATCTAAAGCTAAAATTAACTCCTGACTCAATGCAACAACCCCCTAAAATTCAAAAACAGTCTTAATCTGAGATGCTTTTTCTTTCTCAATTGTTATCTTTTCTTTATTATTTTCAATAGTAACAGTGTCTTCATCATGCGAAATTAATATACCCTCTATTCGTTTCTTGCCGTCAATGGGATTATAAAGTTTTATTTCAATCTTCTTACCCAAAGCTTTATCAAAATGAAATGGTCTGGAAAGTAACCTTTCTATACCCGGCGAAGAAACTTCCAGTTCATATGCCTGATTTATCGGATCATTCCCATCAAGACTGTCACTTAATGCACGGCTTACAGCTTCGCATTGATCTATGCTTACACCGCCCTCTTTATCTGAATCTATATAGATTCTAAGGCACCAAGCGGCACCTTCTTTCTTAAATTCCACATTGTAAATATAGCAGTTTTCCTTTTCACATAAAGGCGCTGCCATCTCTTCTACCAATGTTTCAATTTTTGACACTCGCACCATTCCTTCATAATAATGCGAAAGAGTGGGCAATGCCCACTCTTTCTTAACCAAGCCCATTATAGCATGGTTTTTTTTATTTTGCAAGCTTTTTTAATATAATTAATGTAATTTTCTGCATTTATTTCAATAATTAGTATACAAACCCAAATATGGAAAATATTAATTGTAACAAAATTATTAAAAAAGTTTGACAAAAGCAATAAGTTTTGTTATAATCAAAATATAAATACTGGAAAACTTAATGCATCAAATTTCCTTTTATTTTTCCGGAGGCTTTTATGAAAATAAAAAGATATCAAAAAATATTTTTATTTATTTCAATTTTTGTAATAATTATTGCAACAAGTATCTTAGTAGTAAACGCAGACACTGTTATCGGAATTGTTACAGCTTCCTCTTTAAATGTAAGAGTAGCTGCAGATTCTTCATCAGAAGTATTAGCCGAAATTGATTCCGGAAGCAAAGTTGTTCTGCTGGAACGTTCTAATGATTGGTATAAGGTCAACGTAGGCGTTATAGGATATGTTCACGCTGCATACATACGTACCGAAGATGAAGTTTCAAAAGGCACTGTTTCTTCTGCTGCTGCAACAGAAACCGCTTTATCTAAGGGTCAGGAAGTAGTTGAAGCTGCAAAGAAATACATAGGTACTCCTTACATTTATGGTGGCTCTACTCCCAACGGTTTTGATTGCAGCGGCTTTACGCAATACGTTTTCAGGCAGATGGGTGCTAAAATCTACCGTGTAGCAGCCGATCAGGCAAATAACGGCACTTACGTTGCAAAAGAAGATTTGAAGCCCGGCGATTTAGTATTTTTTGCAAAACCCGGCTGTGCTATTCATCATGTAGGCATTTATGTAGGAAACGGCCAATACATACATTCTCCGCAGACAGGCAGGTCTGTAAGTATTGATTATATGACAAGATCTGATTATTATACGGCAAGAAGAATATTTTCTTAATTAATTTAACTATAAAAGTCGCCGGCTAAGTAAACTTAGCCGGCGACTTTTTTGTACTTCTCTTTTCACAAACTTATTACTTATAAATTTGTGTTCGGTTTAGCAGCCTTTTATTCATTACCCCTTTTATGGGGATGTAATTTATTTTACAATTAAGCTTTCGCCTTTCATCTCGGATGGCTTTTCAAGATTCATAATATCCAGCATAGTAGGCGCAATATCTGATAATCTGCCGCCATCCCTTAAGGATAAATTGCCTTTACCCGCAATTATAAGAGGAACTGGATTTGTTGTATGGGCTGTAAATATTTCCTTTGTTTGAGGGTCAACCATCTGGTCGGCGTTCCCGTGATCTGCAGTAATTAATACTACTCCGCCTTTATCAACAATTGCCTTTGTTACTTTGCCTACGCACTCATCAACAGTTTCAACAGCCTCAACCGCAGCTTCAAATACTCCCGTATGACCTACCATATCGCAATTTGCAAAATTTAAAATAATACAATCATATTTGTCCCCGGCAATTCTTTTTAAAGCCTCCTCTGTAACAGCATAGGCGCTCATTGAAGGTTTCAAATCATAGGTTGCAACCTTAGGAGAAGGAATTAAGGCTCTATCTTCCCCGGGATACTCTTTTTCAACGCCGCCGTTAAAGAAGAAAGTTACATGAGCATACTTTTCGGTTTCCGCAATTCTAAGCTGTTTAAGGTGCTTCGCGCTTATGTATTCTCCAAAAGTATTTTGGAGGCCTTCCGGCTTAAAAGCAACTTCTACATTAGGCATCGTCTTATCGTATTGTGTCATACATACATAGAACAGTGGGAAAAATCCGTTTCTTCTCTCAAAGCCTTCAAAAGCAGGATCTACAAACGTTCTTGTAATTTCTCTTGCTCTATCGGGGCGGAAGTTAAGAAATATAAATGAATCATTGGCACTGACCCTTCCAATCGGCTCACCGTTTTCAGTGACTACCAAGGGTCTGATAAATTCATCTGTGAGGAGCGCTCCGTTTTCATCTTTTGTTTCATAGGATTTATTTACTGCCCCTTCTATATCTGTTACAAGCTCACCTTCACCAAGGACCATAGCATTATATGCTTTTACAACTCTGTTCCAGTTGTTATCTCTGTCCATAGCATAATATCTTCCTGTTACAGTGGCAATTTTACCTACTCCAATAGAAGAAAGCTTGTCCTGAAGCTCCTTAATAAATCCGGCACCTGATGTGGGAGATACGTCACGACCATCCATTATGCAGTGAATGTACACTTTATCAAGACCGTTTTGCTTTGCCATATCCAAAAGCCCGAAAAGGTGCTCAATATGGCTGTGAACGCCGCCACTAGAAAGCAGTCCCGCAAAATGAATAGCAGAATTATTCTTCTTACAATTTTCCATTGCTTTGATGAAAGCTTCGTTTTCAAAAAAGTCACCGTCTTTAATGGCTTTAGAAATTCTGGTAAGTTCCTGATAGACAACCCTGCCTGCACCCATATTAGTATGACCAACCTCTGAGTTACCCATCTGTCCGTCGGGCAGGCCAACATCCATACCGCTGGCGCCGAGAGCAGCATGCGGGTACTCCTCAAAGAATTTGTCCAGGTTAGGGGTCTTAGCTGCCTTTATGGCATTGCCCTCTGTATTATTATTAAGAGCAAAACCGTCCATTATTATAAGTGCAACAGGTTTTGTCATTATAATCATCCTTTCAATTAACAAACAGCTGATACGCTGTATTTTTACTCATTATGCATTTACTATTGTAGTAAATTCCGCTACTTTAAGGCTTGCGCCTCCAACTAATCCGCCGTCAATATCACTCATTGAAAAAAGCTCTTTAGCGTTGCCGGCATTTACGCTGCCGCCATAAAGAATTCTTGTTGCTTCTGCTGCATCCTCACCATATAGTTCCTTAATGCAGTCTCTTATTACGGCGCAAACTTCATTAGCCTGCTCGTTTGTAGCTGTCTTTCCTGTACCGATAGCCCAGATAGGTTCATATGCTATAACTACTTTAGTAACGTCTTCCTTTGATACGCCTTTTAAAGCAATTTTTATTTGCATTCTAACCCATTCTGCGGTAATGCCATCCTCTCTTTGCTCTAAGCTTTCGCCGCAGCAAAGAACCGGTACGATGTCTTTTTCAAGAGCTTTTAAAACCTTTAAGTTAACAGTTTTATCCGACTCTGCATAGTATTCCCTGCGTTCACTGTGACCTATAATTATATACTTAACTCCAAGATCAACTAACATGTCCGCAGAAATTTCACCTGTGTATGCTCCGGAATCATGATAGTCCATATTCTCTGCGCCTACCGATATGTTTGTACCCTCGGTTTCTCTTAAAGCTGTTTCTAAATTTGTAAAAGGAACGCAAATTAAAATTTCGTTCTTAGCGCCCTTTACGCTTAAAGCAAGCTCCTTTATAAATTCAGCTGCCTGGCTATGCGTTTTGTTCATTTTCCAGTTTCCCGCTGCAAGTACTCTTCTTGACATAGTAATTTTTTATGATATAGCACTTAAAGCCATATCATATCCCCTTTCCTTATTTTTAAAGTTATTTCCTTTAATAATCAATTACTGTTTTTATTATTAATCCACCTTTGAAAGCCCTCTTTTGGGCTTCTTTTCTTTGAAACGCCCGCCGAGAAACCTCGGCGGGCGCTGACTTGTTTTAATTATTTGTCTTGGAGGCAAGCAATACCGGGAAGCTCTTTACCTTCAAGGAACTCTAAGGAAGCGCCACCGCCTGTTGAAATGTGGGTCATTTTATCAGCATAACCCATCTGTGTTACTGCTGCTGCGCTGTCGCCGCCGCCAATAATAGAAACCGCTCCGCTTTCTGCAACTGCCTTAGCAACTGCACGTGTACCTGCTGCAAAATGCTCCCATTCAGATACGCCCATAGGGCCATTCCATATTATTGTTTTAGCGCCCTCTATTGATTTAGCATAAAGCTCCTGTGTTTTCTCCCCTATATCAAGACCCATCCATCCGTCAGGAATAGAGTCAGAATAAATTCTCATATAAGTCGCGTCTTCCTTATATTCTCTGGCAATTATGTTATCAACCGGAATAAGGAAGTTTACTCCCCTTTCGTGAGCCTTATCCATAAGCTCTTTGGCAAGGCCTACTTTATCATCTTCGCAAATTGATGAGCCGATAGTATCACCATTTGCTCTAAAGAAGGTATATGCCATTCCTCCGCCAATGACAAGAGTATCAACCTTATCAATAAGGTTGTTAATTACGCCGATTTTATCCGATACTTTTGCACCGCCGAGAATTGCAACAAAGGGATGTTCGGGGTTTTCCAAAGCTCCGCCCATAACTGTTAATTCTTTTTCTATAAGAAAGCCCGATACGCCGGGAATGTATTTGGTAACGCCTTCTGTTGATGCATGTGCTCTGTGTGCTGCTCCAAATGCGTCATTTACAAATACTTCGGCAAGGCTTGCAAGTTTCTTTGCAAATTCCGGATCATTGGATGTTTCTTCAGCATGGAATCTTACGTTTTCAAGAAGAACAACGTCTCCGTCATTCATTGCTTCTACCGCACTTTTTGCGCTGTCACCTATTACATCAGATGCCATTACAACTTTCTTTCCCAAAAGCTCGGAAAGTCTGACTGCAATCGGCTTCAAGCTGAATTCCGGTTTAAATTCACCCTTAGGCCTTCCAAGGTGTGAACAAAGAATAACCTTTGCGCCGTTTTCTATTAAATACTTGATTGTGGGAAGTGCCCCCACTATTCTGTTTTCGTCAGTAATAACGCCATCTTTAAGCGGAACATTAAAATCACATCTTACTAATACTTTTTTGCCTTTTACATCAATATCTCTAACTGTTTTCTTATTCATAAAATCACCTCAAAAAAAATCTCTTGTAAAATGTTCCAAATAATAACATTAAACCATTTTATATTATACACTTAATATTTTTATTTTTCAATACAAATTTTTCCAAAACTTTAATAGTTGCATTTTTATAATTTTGTCAGTCCTTAACATATACTACCGCGGACAGTCCGGGGCCGGCATGTGAACCTATAGTTGCCCCTAACATAACAGGGGTAATAGAGGCTGGGTGAAAGGCTTCTTCTGCCGCATTACAAAATTCATTAAGATTTTCAGACTCCAGAGAATGGATTATATAAATATCCTTGCCGGAAAGTATATGGCCTCTATTTATATACAACTTCATAAACTTTTCATAGAGGTTTTTCCCACCCCTTATTTTATCACAGCCGGCAACAAGTCCATCCTTGATTGTAAGTACAGGTTTAATATCCATCAAGTTGGCAGCTATCAAGGTTGCAAGGTTTATTCTGCCTCCTTTTTTAAGGAACTTAAGATCTTCCACTAAAAAGAAACATTCCACCTTACTCATAACTCTTTCAAATTCAGCTATAACAGCGTCCTTATCCGCTCCGACGGCAGCAAGTTTTGCAGCACATTCTATTGCAATACCGTAAGGAAAAGACAAGCTCATAGAATCTAAAATTGTTATATCTGCATCCGGATATTTGTCCAGCACATCAGCTTTCGCTATGTTAGCAGACTGGCAGGTCCCGCTGGCAGCAGAGGATATGGTAATACAAACAATACTGTCACATTCAGGTAAAGCCTCAATGAATGCCTCTTCCCAATCAGGAGCCGTAATCTGTGAAGTCTTTGGTATTATTCCCTCTTTGCGCATTTTATCAAAGAATTCCTCCTTTGACATATCGGCGCCGTCCTTAAGATAGGTTTCCCCGTCAAAAGTAAACAAAAGAGGAACAACTTTAACGCCTAATTTTTCTGCCACATCACATCTGATATCAGATGCACTGTCGCATATTATTTTTACTTTAGCCATTTTTAGCCTCCTATTTAGTCATCCAACTGATAAACAGCATGAAAAATCCTATTATAATTGTCATTGTAAATAGTGTAGTTAAAACAAAATAAATTTTACCCTTTTGCTTTTTGGAAGCAATTAGCGCAAAAACTGTTCCAATGGCAATAGGAGGAACAAAATCCATTACATACGCAGGAAAGGGCAAATACGAAAGATATGCCTCATATAAAGTTTTTCCCGATGCGAGAGCATAGTTTTGGCTGTTGCTGATCCATATAATATAAATAATGCCTAATAAAAATCCTATTAAAGCACAAAGAAAGGCAGCTTTTTGTTTTTTCTTTTGAGCCTCTAATCTTCCGATAGCTCGCTTTGTTTCCTCTTCTTGAAACTTTTTTTCCGCTTCTTCCTTTTCTTCAACGACATTTTTAGAGTATTTTTTATTATAATTAATCAAAAATACACCTTCTTTAGAAAATTTAAATTCATTATAATATAATCTTCTCATCTTTACAAGTATTTATTTTTTCATAGGATTCCTTTCAACAAATGAATGTAAAAAATTTTCTTTTTTAATGTGTTTTAATATAAATTATGGGAATCCCTTTTTTAATATGTTATAATTTTATATAAGTACTATATATTTGGGGTAAATTCCGAGCTAAGGGACGTAAAAACTTTTGCCGGCACAATTAGGTGATTACTATTGCCTTGAAATAATCAAAATATTAGAAGCTTTATATAAAGTTTCAGCTTAAGGAAACTATAAAAAATCAAAATAGTGCAAGAATAAGTTCAATATATATGTAGAATTTTTTATAATAAAGGGCTATAATGTATTTAGTTTAGAATTAAACTTTGAAGGAGGATAAATTATGAAGTTGGGAGTAATGAATCCGGTATTAAGTTCTTATAAGTTCTGCGATGCTTTATCTTATTTACATTCTTTGGGCGTTCAGTGCATTGAAATCGGCGCAGGGGGTTATCCCGGCGACGCACATTTAAAGCCTGCCGAGCTGATTAATAACCCCTCTAATGTAAAAGCATACAAAGCATTGCTTGAAAAATATCACATAGAAATATCCGCAATAAGCTGCCATGGTAATCCCTTACATCCAAAGAGGGAAGTTGCTTTAAAGTTTCATAACCAATTTAAAGACGCAATTCTCGCCGCAGAAGCTTTGGGCGTAGATACCATAGTAGGTTTTGCCGGCTGTCCGGGTGACTGTGAAACTTCTAAGTATCCAAACTGGGTTACTTGTCCCTGGCCTAACGACTTTGGCGAAATATTAAAGTGGCAATGGGAAGAAAAAGTAATACCCTACTGGAAGGACATGGCAGAATTCGCAAAGAAGCATAATATTAAAAAAATAGCTTTTGAAATGCATCCGGGCTTTGTTGTATACAATCCCGAAACACTGCTTAAGCTTAGGGCCGCAGTAGGTGATATTATCGGCGCAAACTTTGATCCCAGTCATTTATTCTGGCAAGGAATAAATCCGGTATCAGCAATTAAAGCATTAAAAGGTGCCATTTACCATTTCCATGCTAAAGATACCTTGATTGATGAAAAAAATACGCAGGTCAACGGCGTCCTTGACAACAAGTCTTACGGAGATATTTTAAACCGCTCGTGGGTATTCCGTACTATCGGCTACGGTCACGGCAAGGAAGTCTGGAACGACATAATAAGTATGCTCAAGGCTACAGGCTATGACGGTGCAATAAGCATTGAGCATGAAGATGGTTTAATGTCGCCCAAGGAAGGGCTTGAAAAAGCAGTTGCTTTCTTAAAGGACGTATTAATATTTGAAAATTCCGGGGAGATGTGGTGGGTATAATGTCAGTATATAAGGTTGGAATAATAGGCTTTGGCGGAATGGCTTCACATCATTTGAATACGGCAAGCTTACTTGATTTTATAGAATTTAAAGGGGTTTATGATATAAACCCTCAAAGAATGGAAGTTGCAAAGGAAAAGGGTCTTTATACTTATTCCTCTACAGAGGAAATGTTAAATGACCCCGAAATAAATATCGTACTTGTTGCAGTGCCAAATCATCTTCATAAGGATTTGTGCATTAAAGCTTTGAGAGCTGGAAAGCACGTTCTTTGTGAAAAGCCTGTAACTCTTTCCTCGAAAGAGTTACTTGAAATAATGAAGGTATCCCATGAAACAGGATTAATTTTTACAATAGACCAAAACAGACGTGTAAACAAAGATTTTGTATTGCTTAAGCAAAGCATTGAATCGGGGATATTAGGCGATGTTTATGTCATAGAGTCCAGGGTTGAAGGTTCAAGGGGAATGCCAGAGGGTTGGAGGTGCATCAAGGAACAAGGCGGCGGCATGATGCTTGACTGGGGCGTACATTTAATTGACCAGATTCTCTATATGTGTGACTCAAAGGTAGTAAATGTATTCTGCAAAATGTACAGCATACATTATGACGAAATCGATGACAACTTCCGTTTGACAATTACCTTTGAAAATGGTCTTACAGCTCAGGTAGAAGTTGCTACAAACAACTTTATAAAGCATCCTCGCTGGTTTGTAACAGGGTCGGAAGGCACCCTTATAATTAATGACTGGGATTGCAGTGGGCAAATTGTACGCTGCAAGGTCAGAGAGGATAAATGGGGCGCTGAAATTCAAAAAGTAAAAGCAGGTCCATCTAAAACCATGGCGCCCAGGTCACCTGAGACTATAGAAACTATTGAACTCAAAGCTCCTACTGATGTTATTGACAATGTGCAGCCAACATATATTCAGATGGTAAATGCCATAGAAGGCAAAGCAGAACTCACTATTAAGCCCGAGGAAGCATTAAGGGTAATGAAGGTCATGGAGGCAGCTTTTGAATCCGCAAAAACAGGCCAAGCTATTTTTACTGATATTTAACAATTTTTAAAAAGAAAGCCAACCGGCTTTCTTTTTTTTGCAATAAAATTAAAATTTTCGGGCATACTTATACAAGCAAGATTTTTTGTCTTGCGAAGAAAGATAAAAATCTGCAAAACAAGCAAGATTTTTTGTCTTGCGAAGAAAGATAAAAATCTGCAAAACAAGCAAGATTTTTTGTCTTGCGAAGAAAGATAAAAATCTGCAAAACAAGCAAGATTTTTTGTCTTGCGAA
>JAUZPY010000053.1 GCA_030705805.1 Bacillota bacterium
CCGGGCAGGATAAATCCCGTCTTGTTCTCAAAGCCAAATGCCTGAACGTACTTTTTAAACGTTGTTCCCCCCATTGCAAGACCCAGTGTCATAAATACAACGTTGCAGGAATTTTGCAGGCCTTCACCCAAGGTCTCAACTCCGTGAGGGTTATAGTAACGCCAGCACTTTATGTCCCATCCGCCTACACGCAAAGAACCCCTGCACACAAACGTAGAATTTACCGTTGTTACGCCTTCTTCCAAAGCGGAAGAGCAGGTAAACATTTTAAATACCGAACCGGGCTCATATGTATCGCTGATCGCTTTGCTTCTCCACTGCTTATTTAAAGCTTCCGTCTTTGCTGCTGCCCTCTGATCCTCGGGAAGAGCCGCAATTTTTTCCTGAGATGCCCCGTCGTATACTTCAAAGGGATTGTTGGGGTCAAAGCCGGTTGTAACAGCCATGCCCAATACTTCTCCCGTATTAGGGTCCATTACAATAACGCATCCGCCCTGTTTTACGCCGTACTTTTCAACAGCCTCGTTAAGTCTGCTTTCTGCAATGTGCTGAATTACTTCGTCAATGGTAAGTACAACGTCTTTTCCGTTTACAGGGTCTATGTAGCTTTCGTAAGGATACGGCATATCTTCTCCGCCGTTAGCCTGGGCAACCCTGATACGGCCGGAAGTTCCTTTCAGCACGTCGTCTAATACCATTTCAATTCCGTTCAAGCCCTGATTATCATACCCTGTAAAGCCAAGGATATTGGCGGCAAGGCTTCCGTATACGTAATTTCTCTTGGAGTCCTCCTGAAGAGTTACTCCCAAAAGGTTCAATTCCCTGATGCTTTGAGACTGCTCCGGAGTTATCCTCTTTTTTACTACCTCGTAGCTTGATTTTTTCTGAGTAATCTTAAATATTTTATCATAGTCCATGGACAAAACCTTGCTCAAAGACTGCGATATTTTTTCGGCCGCCTTATTTTTTCTTATGGTAACGGGGTCGATAATTACCGTATCTGCATTTATCGATACTGCCAGAGCCTTCATATTACGGTCATAAATAGTACCGCGTTTGGAGCTTACCAGCTCATCTCTTGTCTGTTGTGAACCGGCAGCATTTTTGTATTCTTCCCCATGTGCAACATTCAGCCACACAAGTGCCACCACAAGGCAAAAAAGCAATACAAGGAAGATGCAAAGCAAAATATTCATTCTCTTTTTAACTTCAAGCCCTGACATAATTCTACTCCTTTATACATAAATACATTACTCCGTATTTTAACGGAAAAATGCCGCATTCTGATAATAACACAAAATGTCATTTTATCAATATGCAGCATAGCTTTTTATTATGATTTACTGGTAATTTGTCCAATAGTGTTTTTAAGAAAGGCAATAAGGCCGTTTTTCTGTGCTATTCTAACCTCATCGGGCCTTGTAACCGTTATGTAAATAACCTGGTCTCTGGTCGGAGTTGCCATTCCATATTGATTTACCGCTATATCTTCAACTGTTGAAAGGTCAATAACTCTGTCCCGTTCCATTTCCAGATTAGTATTTTGCGCCACTAACTGCTCATAGTTCTTTTGTTTTGATTGAATTTGATTGTTAAGTATATTAATTTCCGCATACCTCAGCATGACGAGAAAGGCAACGGCGGTAACCATGACTATCATGGCTATTATCTTTTTCCTTTCCCTTTTGATGTAATATTCATATTTAGGATTGTCGCGCCTTTTAAGTTTAAGTTTTTCTCTTTCCTCAATTTTAAGTCTGTATGCATTATTCCCCTGATACATTAAACTCCCCACCTCACAATTTTTCTGCAATACGAAGCTTAGCACTTTTTGCTCTTGAATTTTGCTCCTCTTCAGATGTCGATGGCAATACTGGTTTTTTTGTAATTATTTGTATTTTTGGCTTATTCCCACATATGCATATAGGAAAATCCCTCGGGCAAGTACACCCTTTCGCCAAAGATGCAAAAGACTGCTTAACTATTCTGTCCTCCAAGCTGTGGAAGGTTATTATGCCTATTCTGCCGCTGGGTTTCAGTAAATCACAGGCTGAATTAATAGCAGATTCTATAGCGTCAAGTTCACCGTTTACTTCAATTCTTATGGCCTGAAAAGTCCTTTTTGCAGGATGCCCTCCCTTTTCTCTTGCGCCTTGGGGCACTGCGGACTTTATTACTTCAACCAATTCCCCCGTCGTTTTTATCGGCCTTGCTTTTACGATAAATTCAGCAATTCTTTTAGCCCAGCGTTCTTCCCCATAAAGTCCTATTATTTTGCAAAGTTTGTCCGCGCTGTATTCATTCACTACATTCATTGCCGAAAAATCGCTTCTTCTGTCCATTCTCATATCAAGTAAGGCGTCGCTCATATATGAGAATCCCCTCTCCGGATTGTCAAGCTGTGGACTAGAAACACCCAAATCAGCCATTATTCCGTCAAAGCCTTCTATCCCGTTTTCTTTTGCGGCCTCTTTTATATTTATAAAATTGTCATTAACAAAAATCACTCTGGTAAAGTAGTCCGAAAGGTTTTCTTTTGCAGCATTTATTGCAGCTTCATCCCTGTCAATAGCCATCACCTTTGAATTTGGGGCAAGTTCCAGAAGCCTTTTTGTATGCCCTCCGCCGCCTAATGTCATATCGCAGTAAGTTCCGCTTTTGTCGGTAATTATACCTTCAACCAGCTCATTTTTTAAAACCGATATGTGTTTGAAGCTCACTAAAACCTCCGCCTATCTTTAAACATTATATAGTCTTAATAGCCGCTGCAGCATCCTCTAAAGAAATAACCTTAATCTGTTCGCCGTCAATACCAGAATCATAGGAAACTCTGCCGTTGTAAAGATCCCATCTTCTCTTGCTCCAGATTTCCAGTTTATTAAGCATACCCGTAATAACAACGCTGCCGGATAAAGCCATTTTGGCATATTCTCTGAGCTCCTGAGTTATTAACATTCTGCCCAGCTTGTCTATATTTATAATTGAGCCGCCGGAAGAAAAATTTCTGATAACTCTACGGAAGTTTTCGTCAGATTCGTTTCCGAGCAAAGTTACCATTTTTTCCTGAAACTTTCCCCACTCCTCAAGAGTATAGACCTGTAAGCATCCTTCATAACCCTTTGTAACATAGCACTTGTCATCAAAAGCAGACCGGAATTCTTTTGGCAGTATAAGTCTGCCTTTTTCGTCCAGGCTGTGATTGTGCTCACCAAAAAACATACTGCCACCTCCCCGTTAATCCACTTTTTACCATCAAACTACCATTTTGTCACTACTTAGATACTATTATATACCACTTTTGTAAATTTTCAATAGTTTTTTCAATATTTTTTCAATTTTTTTTCAGGTTCTTTTCAATATGATTACTGAGTAAATATTAACAGTTAATTTTTGTGATAATTACCGTGGTTTTCCTTGAATTTTTCCTTTAATTACTTTATAATAGAAATATCTTTATATTATCGGGGGCATATATGAAAAAGAAAGTGCTAATTATCTTGGGATCTGATGAAAAAAAGAAAGTGTTGATTATTCTTTCGTGGGCTCTTGTAATAGCCTGGATGGCAGTTATTTTTTATTTTTCTTCCCAAACGGCCGCAGCATCTACAAAATCCAGCCATTTGATATCAGACAAAGTGTTAAACTTAGCTGTCAAGGAAATGCATAATTCCTCAAAGGAAGCAACAAAAACTTTGCTGAGCCAAATTAACAGCATAACAAGGAAAATGGCTCATTTGTTTGAATATTGTATGTTAGGTTTTTTATTGATGAATGCCGCAATGCTTTATGATATCAAATGCAATAAACGTATAAAAGCCGCTTTGTCAATTTCCGTAGTTTACGCAATAAGTGATGAAATACACCAGTTTTTTTCTGCCGGCAGGGGGCCGAGAATTACAGACGTACTTATTGACTCGGCAGGGGCGGCAATAGGAATTTGCATTTTTTTATTGGTTGCAAAAAAAGTGATGCCCCACATAAAAAAGAAGCGGTCTCTTTAAGGCTTTGCTTTGTATTTTTTTCGGCATCTTACATATAATTACAGCAGCAGTTTCAGATTTGTTGTATACTGTTGTTAGAAGTAGTGAACACCCGATTAAGACCCTTTTGTGGCCTTAGTGGAGGTGCCGCTTCTATTTTTTTGAAAAAGGTGTGCAAAAGCTACCTATGAAAAGGCAAAAGAGTTTATAAAAAGGCAGCAAAAAAATCTGCCTGTAAAAAGGCGACAAAAAACTCACCTTAGAGGACCACAAAAAACTCGCCTATGAGAAGACGACAAAAAAAGCGTATGACGAATTTCGTTGAAGTAGTCAATACTTTGTAGACACAAAAAAAGAATATTTTAAGCTGCCTGTTCAAGTCTGTATTGAACAGGCGGTTTTCTTTTTAATTTTCGCATAGGTTTTATGTAATTAAAGTAATGTACAGCTTCATCAATCACTTTTTGCAAGTTATCACATTTCCAATATTGAAAGTGTGAACGTAATACATCTTTGAATCTTCCGAAAAAAGATTCGATAACTGCATTATCTCTCGGTGTTCCTGCTCTTGACATACTTTGAATTGCGTTGTATGATTTAAGAAGGTTACAATAACCGGCTGATGAGTACTGAACACCCTGGTCGCTGTGCAAAAGGATTTGGGCTTCGGTGCTCTTTGCTTTTTCAAGGATTCTTTTTGCGGGTTTCATAACAAGGAAATTATCAAAGGTATCGCTTAACTCGTAGTCAAGTATCTCATTGTTAAATAAATCTAAATAACAGGCAAAATAATTCCATTTGCCTTTATGCTTTATGTAGGTAACATCTGTTACTATCTTTTGCATGGGTCTTTCTGCATAAAATTCTCTGCTCAATATGTTTGCATATCTATTATGTTCTGAACCTTCGATTTCAGGATTTTTTTGTTTTCTCACATATCCTGATATTCCAAGCCGTTTCATTGATTTCCAAACCGAAATATCTGTAACGATCCAACCATACATATTTAGCAGGGTATCCGCTATGGTTCTGTAACCTTGTGATGGATAATGTGAATGTATATCTGCTACATAGTAGTCCAAGTCTTTATGTTGTTTCTCATAACGATTTAAAGTACCTTTTCGTTTAAGCCATTTGTAGTATCCACTACGAGAAACTTCGTAAGCATCACATAGTTCCTTAATTGAGTGGTTGGCACTTTCTTTTTCTATACAAACATATATTTGCTGAATTACTTTCTTTTGGCATCGCCCCTTTCGAGTTCTATGGATTTTTTTAAGCGCACAATTTCCCCGTCTTTCTTTAACAATTCACGTTCAAGTAAAGCAACCTTGTATTCAAATTGTTCTATTGGCGTAAGTTCTTTTTTGTTGTGATATTTGGCGAGTGGATTTCCGGGTTTGCGCTTGTTAATTAGAGCATCTTCGCCACCTTCTAAATATTGTTTTGTCCACTTGCCAATCATCGAATCACTTAATCCGGTCTCTTTTGTTAATGATAGTGCGGATTCTCCAGATAAATTTCTTTTCACTAATATGAGTTTTTCATCCTTGCTGTGGTGTTTGTTCGTGCCGCCTTTTGGTCTTCCCATAATTCTCAACTCCTTTTCTTTTGTTTTAGTATAACATAAAATGATGGTAGACACGTTTTTTGTGTCTACCATCATTTTATCACTTCAACGAATTTCGTCATACGCTTTTTTTATTAGCTTTAAAATTTAAGTCAGATGTCAACGAAGAACCCTTTTAGGGCTTGCTTATGCCCATCCATGGCAAACTTAAAATCATTTTACGGCTAGGGCCTTATTATCTTCTCCGGCTTTTTTGTTATCGTAGATGCTCCAGGACGTAATGCCCAAAATTACAATAATACCGCCAAAAAGAGCATATCTGCCCGGCAGGCCAAAGCCAAAGAGCATTACTAGGACAGGATTTAAAACAGGCTCTATTGCTCCGATAACAGAGCAGGCAAAAGGCGTGCATTTTCCGACGGCAAGGCAAAACAAAATATAAGAAATACCAAGCTGGAATACACCAAGTATAGCCATCCAGAAAAAATCTGTCATGCCAATCTTCTCCGGTGAAATAATCCATGCAAGGCAGCCTACAAAGGAAGTCATCATATGCCCTAAAAACATGGCGCTTAACCGTTCTTTTTCTTTAGCCTCGCCCATTATAATAAACATTACAGCAATAGACAACCCGGCTGCTATTGCAACAACATTCCCGCGCATTTGTCCCGCTTTTCCCGAAATGGAATCAATAAAAAACAAAGTTACTCCAAAAAGCGTAATCAAAGAGACGGCAATATCTCTTCCCCTCATTTTTTTCTGTAAAAATAAAGCTGATAAAAGCAATATAAAAACAGGCTGGGTATATTGAAGTACAATTGCATTTGCCGGAGCCGTCATCTTGTTTGCTGACACAAAAGCAAGAAAGGTAATGCAGGTAAAAAGGCTTGCTCCCAACACTTTTTTATTGAATATCAATTTTTCTCTTCTGATAAATATGTAGATTAAAGCGCAAAGCCCTGCAAAAAAGCTTCTCACCCCTGCGATAATCAGGGGATTATCACATTTTATTAGCTGAATGATTACTCCGGCAATGCTCCAAAGAGCTGCGCAGACAACCATCTGTATAATTCCGATTGTTCTTTTACTCATCTTTTCTCATACACCACCTTATAATCCAAATCACCCTTAGTAAAGGACTTTGAAAGTCCCTCGGTCACGATAATTTTTTTATCGCCGGTTACTAATACCGCCTCAAAATTATTACTTTTACGCCAGTAAGAAAGTGCGTCATCTTCGCCCATAACAAACAGTGCAGTTGACAGCGCATCGGACAAAAGGCCGGAGTCGGTAACTACAGTTACCGACAAAAGCCCGGAGTCGGAAGGCTTTCCTGTAGATGGGTCAATAATATGATGATATTTCTTTCCGCCCTCCGTAAAATAGCGTTCGTAGCCTCCGGAAGTGGAAATAATAGTGTCCGACGCACCAATATATCCTGCATACCCATCCCCCACGGGTGACTGAATGGCCACATCAAATGGTTTATTAAAGCTCTTTTTCCCAATTACCAGAATAGTTCCTCCAAGGCTTACCACTCCGGATTTAATGTCAAAGGATTTAAGCTTCTCTCTGACTTTGTCCGCTCCGTATCCCTTTGCCGCAGCTCCAAAATCAAGCATAAAGCCTTTGGGCAAGTAAACGGAATTGTCTTTAAAAGCAAGGCTCTCCCAGCCGGTATATTTTAAGAGAGCCTTTAATTCAGCATCAGACGGCACCCTGTAATTTTCTGTAGTAAACCCCCACGCCTTGCTTATAGGGTACATTGTAATGTCAAAAGTCCCGCCTAATGGCCTGCTGATATCCACGCACTTTTGGGCAAGATCGGCTATTTCACCACTTGCATGGGATGCAGTGTTCAAGGCAAAAAGTCCGCTGTTTTTATCGGTCACGTCAAGGAGCTTATCAAGCCCGGCAATTTCTTCCTTTGCGGCTCTTGCGGCTTCTTTGGCTTCTTTTCCCGTTAAATTTATTCTCATAATTGTGTCCATGGCAAAAAAATCAGCCGTCTCTTTATTAGAGCAGCCACTCAAAGTAAAGCCAATTACTAATAAAAATGACAGACACTTAAATAGTTTCTTTTTCATAACTACCTCCGATATCTATATAATGCCACAAATATCAAATCAATTCAAGTGCTTTTTGGTTTCTCCCGATTGGCGACCCCCTGCTGACGACCTGCTTTTGGGCGACCATACTGCTGTTTATCAACTTCCCAATTAAAAGTTGCTGTCCGGCTTCTCCACGACTGACGACCCCCTGCTGACGACCTACTTTTGGGCAACCATACTGCTGGCGACCCTCCTCTTGACGACCTCCTGCTAGGCGACCCTCTTCAATTGCATTAAAAAAGGCGGCTAAGCCGCCTTTTTTTTAACTTGGGGAAAATGCTCTCACATGAAAGCAGCTTTCAAATGAAGGGCGAAATTTCAAGTCTTGTCATCGCCCACAGTTATTTCCATGTTTGCGGCCTTTATGCCTTTGCTGCTTGCCTCGTCCTTTACCACACCGGCGCTGGCAGAGTCGCCAAATATGTTTTCGATAGTAACAGTGCCGGACGAAATGCTCACATCACCTTCGCATTCTATCGCATCGCTTTTAGCTGCAATATAAATGTCTCCTCCGGTAATTTCAAGCTCATCATTCACATGGATTCCGTCGCCTGCACTTGTAATTTTAATCGAGCCGTTTTCTATAGAAAGCTTATCATCACAGGCTATGCCGTGTTTATAATTAGATACAATAGTCAGTTTTCCTTTTCCCTTGATCTCCAAATCATCGTTTGAAAACAAAGTTCCTTTTGCCTCTACTGAATAAGAAGCTCCGTCCTCAATATAGTTTTGTGTTCCGTCTGTAATCGTAATAAAAGCTTTATCTGTATCGTCAAAGAAAATTGCGGGGCCGGCTGTGTTTTTCAGCTTTATACCGGACAGCCGAAGCTTGACTTTTTCTTTGGTGTTAACATAAATCATTGTGTCAAGGTTCTCTCCCGTTACCTCAAAATCGCCGCCTGATGTAATGCTGATGGTTTTGCCTGATACCGCTACTCCATTGCCTGTCACGCTCATGGAAGTTAAATTAATCGTGCCTGTGTTTTTCTTCCATGAGTTATCCTCTCTTGTGATCGAAACGGTTTTAGTATCCGCCGCCCAGTCAACATAGGTAAGCGCTCCCTCTGCTACCGCTCTGACCGGTACTAAAGTACGGCCGTCTATTATAACCGGGGCGGCATCAAAAGCAACATCTGCGCCGTTAATTTTCATATTAACGCTACCTACGGTCATTTCTATTGCCGAACCATCCTTAGCAGCATTGATAATTCCGTTATTGTATGTAACGCTGTAGCCCAGAGCTTCAAAAATAATTCTTAACGGAACCATAGTCCTGCCGTTTATAATCTGGGGCGAAACATCAAAAGTAAGTTCTTTTCCATCCAGAGTGACGGTTATTTTATCGGCAGCAAAAGCAGTTAATGAATAGCTTGCAATTAGTGTTAAAGATAGAATAAGTACAAATAATTTTTTCATGCTCCATCACCTTTCACATCTTCATTATAAAGCTCTTTTTCTCAAACGCAACTAAAACCAGAAATAAATTCACGCCCTGCTTAATAAAAAGCAATTATTGCATCCTTTTCCCATCATATTCTGACAAAACAAGACCTGTAAGGATAAGTATTGAGCCAATAAGAGTAACTATAGTAATTTTATCATTGGGGCGAATTATCTTTGACAAGATCATTGTTATAAGCGGTACCAAATATATGTACGCGGAAGCTTTCATAGTTCCTATTACTTTAAGTATTTTATTCCACGTAAAGAAACATAATGCCGAAGCGACAACGCCGAGGAAAAGCATATGCCAAAGCATAATTCCCGAAAACATAGCTTTAATATCAAGGTTAAAATCACCAAGAAAAATTGCGGGAATCATAAAAATCAAGCCGTAAAAAAACACTCGTCTTGTAATTATAATAACATTGCCTCCGCCGCTGTTTACACGCTGCATAATTACCAAATATATGCCCCACATAACGGCAGCCAGCATGGAAAGCACACTTCCTAAAAGTCCAAGATTCACTCCCTCCGAGCTTCCTTCAAGGCTGACCATAGCAACACCTGCTATAGCTATAACAAAGCCTGTGAAAAAGCCCTTTGTAAGTTTTTCCTTCATTATAATGCCGGCAAAAATCCCACAAAAAAAGGGAGCAGTGCATACCAGTATAGATACCAGCGCCGGGCTTGCGTAATCTACTGCTATATTTTCCGCCAAATAGTAGATAGTCATGCCTGTAAGTCCTGCCGCTGCCATAAGCAGCTCGCGCCTTATTCCCTGATAAGGAAGCCTCATTGGCAGCAAAATCCATAATGTAATATAGCCTATTAAAAATCGCATTACCAATATCTCTACAGCAGAGAATCCTCCTTCAAGCAGGGCTTTTGAAGAGATAAAGGTACCACCCCATACAATTACCGTTAAAAGTGCCAAAATATGACCCGTTATTTTTTTATTAAACACTTGTTTACCCACCCTTGTTCTTTTATGCTTTAGACCTGCTTTTTTTCCTTTTCCCTTATTTTTAAAATCATAAATATCCCCAAAATGCACTGCGCTATAACCGCAGCAATATAAAGCGCAATTAATCCCATAACCAGATAAAACTGCCATCCTGCCTGCTTAATTGTCCCTTTCGCAAGTCCTGTTAAAACTGCAATGCCCTGACTTCCTGCCAGTGAGGCCAGCATAGTAACCATTAAGCCTCCGAAGCTTTTTCTGTATATGCGTGACCTGATAGCTGCCCACAGTAAAAGCAGTGCTCCGAAAAGCTCTACCGGAAAAAGCTCCGCCGGAATAAAATAATCCATCAGAAAGCTTTTTGATCCGATACTTCCTACCGCTGACGTAATCAAAGTAAAAAGAATTGGTATCCAGATAATTATCGTTCCGGCATATGCCAAAGCTTTGGTTATTTTAGCATTTTTAATTTTCATCTAATGCACCTTTCATTTTATATAATCGGCAGTTTTAAAGTTTCCTTTAATATAGAGCTTCTTTTGTGTTTGTCTTAATTTTATCAAATATTTCTCTTGTTTTATCGGCATTTTCTACATTAAATATTATAATTTTACCGCCGCTTTCAAAGTAAATAAAAGGCGGTTTTTGTGTGTCGACAAAAAGCTTAACGGGGCCAAGCTCCGCCATCTTAAAATGTCCTTTCAGCTTAGAGCCCACAGCCGAGCCGTTAGTACGAAGTTCAATGTTCGGAAGCGTATCTAAAAGCTTCACATTCTTTATAGATTTAAAGTCATATACATCGCCGTACATGCCGTGAATCCCGATTCCTTTATCTGAGACGGTAACCTTTACAGGCAGCGCTGCAAAAAATATTGAAACAGCAGCAAAAATAAGCGCTAATGACGTTATTCCTACACGAAGAGCAAAATGTCTGCCCTTTATAAGCTTTCCATTTTCATCAAAAAGATTCCCATCATATTTTTGTGCCTTGATTAAAACAAATACCGAAGTAATTCCTAAACATATAAATGCCGCAGTACTTATATGTTTTACACCTAAGATATTTAAAATACCCAGCAGGATAAAAACGCCACCGTTAACATAAGAAAAAATGCCCATAAGCCGTCCGAGG
Organism: Bacillota bacterium; assembly: GCA_030705805.1. Classification (GTDB taxonomy): domain Bacteria; phylum Bacillota; class Clostridia; order CAKSNL01; family HGM11501; genus JAUZPY01. The sequence continues at coordinate 11,198 of JAUZPY010000053.1, forward strand.
CTTTTGGTGTCTACATTTGCCTTTTTTTCTTTTGACATGGTGTTGTAACCTGAAATGAGGAAATACCATTTAAACACATGTATTAAAATGCCAATGACAATAAGCACTCCGCCAATTATAAAATAAGCCCACATAGAGATTCCTCCTTCACTGTCAATTTTTTTGGTCAGCATATAACTTCCCGCTTCGCTTGCGTAAAGCCTATACCATAAATTACGCCGTAATTTATTCTTTTTAAAGGAGATAAATTAAAAGTTATTATATCACAAATCTTTTAATTAACAAGCCTTAATCTTCTTTATCCGGAAAATCCATCTCTAAGCTTTCTTGTCCTTAATATTTTTAGTATCTTGCCATAGTCATAGGAAATTCAGAGTCTTAAGGTAAATTCACATTATAAGTCTTCCTCTTCGCATTTTATTTCTAAATCAGGACGGTGACCTTTTTCCATTTTGTGTCTTGCTTTACGGTTATCTACGGTGTCAAATATAATGGAAAAATCGTAATTTTCAGGGTAAAGTTCCCTTGCGGGAGTCAAAAGCTTTATACGCTTGTGGTTAATAATCTGCTTTTTTCCTTTAATCTGTACGCCTAACTCCCCCTTTTCATTTGCACTCCTGTAAATGATGCCTATTTCTTTTTGCGGATATACGGTCACGCTGTCGCCAATGTTAAATGTTTCGCTGCGAAGCGGTGCAGTCTTTTGGGGTAGTTCCTTTTGAATTCTTTTCGATACGGAATTTATACCTGAACTTTCCTCTGACAAAGCATTGTTTGTAAGCTCTGTATTAAGCTCTCTTTCCCCATATGCTTCTGCTTGTGCACGTTTAAGCATGTGCGGCGGAAAGCCTAATCTTTGAGCAATGTACAATGCACAGCTTTCCCCGGCCTCGCCGATCTGCAATTTATATAACGGATTTAAATTTTCTCTGTCAAACTCCATACGTGCATTGGTAAGCCCAGCGGCATTTTTGGCAAATTCCTTTATTTCAGGGTAATGAGTAGTAGCGATAAAAAGGCACCCCTTCCGGCTGAGTTCTTCAAGGATTGCAATAGCAAGGCCCATTCCCTCTGCCGGATCTGTTCCTGAGCCTAACTCGTCAAGCAGGACAAGACTTTCATCTGATACATTTTTAAGAATATCAATAATGTTTGTTATATGAGCTGAAAAAGTTGAAAGGTTTTCAGTTATGCTTTGACCATCCCCGATGTCGCACAAAAAATTACTGTGCATGCAAAATACGCTGCCATCCAAAACAGGTACATGCAGTCCGCACTGTGCCATAACCGAAAGCAGCCCTACGGTTTTAATAGCTACGGTTTTCCCTCCTGTGTTTGGGCCTGTAATTACTATGCCCTTTATATCTCCTCCGATTTCAAAGTCAAGAGGAACACATGAACCTTGATGCAGCAATGGGTGATGCCCACTTTTAATTATAATTTGCCTGCCTGTCGTAACAGGCACAGGAATTGCTTTCATTTCCAAAGAAAGCTTAGCCTTGGCAAATGCAAAATCCAGTGTTTCCATACAGTCCATATTGATTTTCAGTTCGCCTAGATGCTCATAAACAAGCGCAGTAATGGAGTAAAGAATTTTTATAACCTCGTTATTTTCATCAATTCGAAGGCTTGTCAAATCTTCCTGTAGCTTTCTAATGGCTGTTGGCTCAATAAAGCAAGTCCCTCCTTTTCCGGAGGTGTCTATCACAGTCCCGTTTATTTGATTCTTAAACTCTTTTTTTACAGGCAGCACTAATCTTCCGTTTCTGGTAGCCACATACCCGTCCTCAAACCATTCTTTCTTATTACGCAATATACTTTCAAGTTTTTCTTTTACAGACGCTTTGATATTTTCTATTTTCTTGCGTATGTCACGTAAATTGACGGATGCGTTATCGTCAACTGCATCATTTCTGATACAGCGGTCAATTTCACCAAAAAGTATATCAAGGTCATTTAGCGAGCCGCCATAATAAGCAAGGTCAACTTCCAGCGCTTCCGCTTTTTTTAAATAACTCTTCATTCGCTTGCACGAAGAAAGAAAGCTTAAAACGGTTTTGAGCTGTTCCGGAAGCAGCATTGCATCTTTTGATGTTAATTCAATTATTTTATCAAGCTCGTTCATTGCTGTAAGCGGTGGGCTGCCCATACTTTCCAGAATTAAGCGGGCTTCAGTTGTTTCTTGCATTTTTGACTTGCATTGACTCTCGTTTAAAAACGGTTTTAATGACAGCAGTTTTTCTTTTGCTGCCCCAGAAAGGGCTTGCCTGGATAATTTTTCAAGTATTATATTAAATTCAAGTGTATTCATTGAGTTTTGTAGCATATTGATCCTCCATATAAAAACATAAAATTGCCCACAAGACTACCTTTATATTTTCAGAAACATGTCTCTAAAAATATCAGAATACTCCTGTGGGCAACTAAAAATTTATAACTATACAGATTATAAAAAAGTGTGAGTCCACCACACCCCTAAAATTACGGCGATAGCAATAATTTAAAATCTCAGAATGGTTATTGTAGGAAGTATTCTGTAAGGCTGATTTTAGAAACACAAATATTGAGTTTCCTAAAAAGGTATACTTAAAAAAGCAGGTGCAAGACCCACGTTAAAAGCAATCCTCTATTAAGCTGTTTAGCTTAATAGCACCAATACAGACACACTCAACAAACAAACCATCCTTTCAAGTTTAAAGTGCCTTCATTATAACATAATTATGCATTAAATGTCAATTGGTTATGTTTTTTAATCCAATATATTTTCGATTATTCTGCCGTTTTCTACCCGATTGGTAGGTCTATCAATTTGAGACAACGTTTACTTCGTTTTATTTATTGAATTCAACTGTGAAACGATTTGCTCCTGAGTACTGATTATTTTATCAAGCTTACTATGTAAGTCCTCAATAATGATTTCTGATTTCAAATTGACCTTATAATCATTTTCGGCACGCAGCCTGTCTTTTTGTTCCTGTCTGTTCTGGCTCATCATAATGACTGGAGCTTGGATTGCTGCAACGCAAGACAATACTAAGTTTAAAAGAATAAAAGGATACTTATC
>JAUZPY010000054.1 GCA_030705805.1 Bacillota bacterium
AGGCAAGATTTTTTGTCTTGCGAAACAAGATTTTTTGTCTTGCGAAACAAGATAAAAATCTGCAAAGCAAGCAAGATTTTCTGACTTGCGAAGCATGGCTAGAAAATCTGCAAAGCAAGCAAGATTCAAAGAACAGGCAAGATAAAAATCCGAGATATTTTGGAGGAACCTATGGAATTACTTAATGTTGTTTTGTCATCAGTTATATCAATTATCGCATTGTTCATTTCCGTAAAACTTATAGGAAACAGGCAAATGTCCGAACTAAATATGTTTGATTATATCAACGGTATTACAATCGGTTCCATTGCAGCAGAGCTTGCCACGTCCTTAGAAGGCGACTTTCTCAAGCCTCTTATAGCTATAATCATATATACTGTTGTTGTTATTGCTATATCAACATTATCTTCAAAGTCTGTAAAGCTTAGAAGATTTTTTTCCGGAAAGTCATGGCTTTTAATGGATAACGGTAAAATATATCAAAAAAACTTTACTAAATCAAAATTGGATTTAAGTGAGTTTTTAACTCAGTGCCGCGTAAAGGGCTTTTTCAATACCAACGATATTGAGACCGCTTTTTTAGAACAAAATGGGCGTATTACCATTTTGCCTAAGGCAAACAAAAGACCGGTTACCCCCTACGATATGAATTTAGCCATACAGGAGGATTATCCGTTTACAAATGTAATTATGGATGGTCATATAATGTCAACGAATTTAAAACACACGGGAAACAGTCCGGAATGGCTTATAAAGGAGCTTGCAAAGCAAGGCTATTCAGATATTAAACAGGTTTTTCTTGCTTGTTGTGATAAAACAAATACTCTTTATGTATTTAAAAAAATCAATGAAGTTCCCAAAAATGATATGTTTCAATAATCATACCTACTATATAAAAGCTGACTATAAACAAAGCGGTATAAAGACAGGAGACACCTTTTGGTGTCTCCTGTCTTTGCTATATTAATTAAATCACTTTGTAATTTATTTTTTTTAAAGGAAATAACTTTCCGCTTCGCTTTAAACTTGAGATGCGGCTAATACTTGGAGAGCGTCACCAATTACGGAGAACAGCGAACCCCATAACGCAAGCTCATCTGCTGGTAAATCTTCTGATATAGCATTTGCAATAGCAACGCCAAGGACATTTAGCTTCTGAGCACAGCATAGATCCAAAAAAGCGCCCCCTTCCAATCTATATCATATGAATAATGTTAAATATTGCGACTTATCCCTTTCCGTGTATTACAGGAGCTATTTTCTTATACAACGCAAATGTAAGTATTGCAACTAAAAGACCCTTTATAAAGGTAAAAGGCACATTGAAAATCAGCAGGCATTCAAACAATGAGTTAACCTTAGGGAAAATGATTTGATATGATTTTATTATAGCTTCCATAGACATAAACTTAGAATATATAGGATAGATAAAGAAATAATTTAACGGTAGGCTTAAAGCTGCCATGGACACAGCGCCAACAAGGCATCCGGTCAATGCTCCCTTTTTAGTCTTATTCATCTTATAAACTAATCCTGCCGGCAGGACAAAACATATTCCTAAAAAGAAATTGCATAATTCTCCGATTCCGCCGGTTTGCGAACGGAATAAATTAGCCAAATTCTTAATAAGGCATACAGCTACGCCTGCAGCAGGTCCCATGCTAAATGATGCTATCAGCGCCGGAAGTTCGGATATGTCCATTTTTATGTAGTTTGGCATAAACGGAACTGAAAAGTCGACAAACATAAGAACAGTTGCCACCGCCGAAAGCATTGCCGTCATAACTAATTTCCTTGTGTTTCCTGTAAGTTTATTCATGATTACCTCCATCCGGTTTGCCTTTTGGGAAAACAAAAAACGCCCGCAAAAAAAGCGGGCGCACAAAATTGATGCAATCTTGTTTCTTTATCCGGACTGTACCGTCGGTTTAGGAATCACACCTAATCTGCAAACGCTCTCGGACTCGTAGCTTAAAAGCTCATTACCGCCGGTGAGGATTTTCACCTCGCCCTAAAACAAACCTATTATTTTTTAACATTATATGCCTATACTTTAATATTGTCAAGGAAGAAATTCTTTACAAAACATTTTTTATAAGATTATGCAAGCTACTTTAAATTATGAGCTATACTTGAGCACCAATAGTTTTCAAGTCTTTATACACCGAACCGAATTTCTTTTTATCAAAGTGCAGGATACAGTTATATCCTGCCTTGAAGTGTGGGGAAAATAAGGAACGACGGGATAATTACCGCCCCGCCTCAAAGTGTAATTCTATTAAAGTTTTGAGACTAAGAGATAAATTGCCTAAAAATTTGCAATTGCCCTATCAAAAATAGGATTAAGGTGAAGGCTGCCAATAAAAAATAATGCTTGACACCTTAATTTACTTATGTTATAATACTTAAGCAAAAACAAGCAGAAGCTTGCCGCTTCTCACCGGCTTATTTTAGAAGTTCGGTAAATACAGATTAGATATTTTATTCTGATTATGTTCAATATGCGGCAGGATTCTCTGCCGCATATTTTTATATTATTTTGGAGGTGTATTTTTATCAGTATCAAGGAATTAATGATCAATGAAGAGATTACCGATAAGGAAGTAAGACTTATCGGAAAAGAAGGGGAACAATTGGGTGTGGTTTCTGTCATTGAAGCTCAGAGACTTGCGGACGAAAAAGAGCTGGATCTTGTAAAGATAGCTCCGCAGGGTGTACCTCCCGTATGTAAGATCATGGACTACGGCAAGTACCGTTTTGAGTTGACAAAAAAGGAAAAGGAAAACAGAAAGAATCAAAAGATAGTTGATATTAAAGAAATTAAGATGACTCCTTCTATTGATACCCATGATTTTGAAACAAAGATGAATCACGGCAAAAAGTTTTTAACAGACGGTGACAAGCTTAAGGTTACCATTAGATTCAGAGGTCGTGAAATAAATCATTCTTCATTGGGCGTTCAGCTCCTTGAGCGTGTTGAGGAAACTCTTAAAGACTGGGGTTCAGTTGAAAAACGGCCTAAAATTGAAGGCCGTACCATGTTTATGATAGTTGCACCGATAGAGAAAAAAGAATGCCTTTAAGCAGGGATGCTTTAGTATAAATCTTACCGAGAGGAGTAAATATTATGCCTAAAATTAAAACGCACAGAGGCGCAGCAAAGCGTTTAAGCCTTACAAAGAACGGGAAAATCAAACGCGGAAAGGCTTTTAAGAGCCATATTTTAAACAAGAAGAGCACTAAGAGAAAAAGAAGACTCAGAAAAGGCGGTTACTGCAGCATTCCAAACGCTAAAGTAATGAAGACCCTTATTCCTTATAAATAATTACCGTCAGGAGGATATTATAAATGGCTAGAATTAAAGGCGCTATGAGCGCAAAAAAGAGACATAAAAAAGTACTTAAGTTAGCTAGGGGTTTTATTGGTGCTCGCTCTAAGCAGTATAAAATTGCTAAGCAGTCAGTAATGAAGGCTCTTGACTATGCTTATGTTGGAAGAAAACAGAAAAAGCGTGACTTTAGAAGAGTTTGGATTACAAGAATTAGTGCAGCATGCAAGATCAACGGAATGAACTATTCCAGATTTATGAATGGTCTTAAAAAGTCTGACATCACTCTTAACAGAAAGATGCTTTCAGAAATTGCCATAAATGACCCTCAGGCTTTTACCGAGCTTGTTGAAAAGTCTAAGAGCGCACTTGCATAGGCATAAGAGAGTCGACCTCTATATGCCATGCCCTTGTTAAATTTTTGCCCTTCCAGCTTGTCAATTTTGCAAGGCGCCAGCCTTGCTACAATCTTACGCCTGAAAAGGCAAAAATTTTCCTAAGGGCGCACGTCGTAGAGTTTTTAAAGAGCAAATTTTTTGTAAGAAAAGGCAAAAGCACAGTGAATACGTATGTATTCACGAGCATTTTAACGCATTACTTTCGGGAAATTTGCCTTTTAAAACCATATAGGGGCAGGCTCCCTTATGCCTGACGAAGATACAGGCGGCAGATAACTGCCGCTTTTATTTTTACAAGGAGCAGTTATGATAAAAATTACCGCTACAAACGATAAAATAAAATTAATAAAAAAATTAAATAGGTCCGGCGCTCGTGAAAAATCAGGTATGTTTATTATAGAAGGGCGGCGTGCCGTTACTGATGCAATTGAAAACGGTGCCGAAATTTCTTTTATTATGTACTGCGAAGGTTCGGATTTTGAGTTTGAATCGTCAATTCAGCAATACTCACTGGACAGAAAAACCTTTGCCGAAATCACCGACACTTCTTCACCCCAGGACCTGCTTGCAGTCGCAAAAATGAAGCCCCTACGCCTTGATGATATTGTCAAGGCATCACCTTCACTTATAATTGTTTGCGACAGAGTTCAGGATCCCGGAAATTTGGGTACTATCATTCGTACCGCAGACGCTGTTGGCAATGCTGCCGTAATCATATCTGAAGGGTCGGTGGATATGTATAACCCCAAGGTAATACGCTCTACGATGAGTTCAATTTTTAACTTACCTATTGCAAAGGATGTTGACATTCTTCCTGCTTTAGATACATTCAAAAACTTAGGCTATAAAGTTGTATGCGGAGCTTTAAGAGCAGAGTCATCTGACCTTTTTTCATCAAGCCTTAGAGGCAAATGTATAATAATTATCGGCAATGAAGGCTCCGGTGCCTCCAATGAAGTAATTGAAGCTTCCGATATTCTTGTAAAGATACCGATTAACGGACGGGCTGAGTCATTAAACGCCTCCGTTAGCTGTGGCATACTAGCATACGAGCATTACAGGCAAAATAACTAAGGGGTTGTTGCAAAACGAAAGTTGAGCAGGCAACCCCTTCTCTATGTAGGAAGCGAACAAAAAAGCAGAAAATGTGGAACTCTCACTTTCATAAAGGTAACCTCAGGCTCAAATCAGGCTATATTTGTTGGCGTTAGCTTCAATCTTTGTCCCATCCACAAACCATATGCTCATATTTGATTTCGCTAATGTTCGTGCAGCTTATAAAACAAATCCTCGTTGCTTAATCACTTGCTGCGAAACCACTCTATTTCACTGTGATTTGGTGATTTTTCATAAAATAATTATACCAAAAAAGGTCTCCGAAGCTAAATGTTTCAGCGACCTTTTTTGTGCCTTCTCGGGCTGTGGCTTTGCTACAGCCCATTATTTTTTATATTAAGCTTTAGCAAAAATAATTTTATTGATTATTGCCAACCCATTAAATTTTCTATAACCGGATATAATTCTTCGGCCATCTGCTGATGTTTATCTGCCAAAGGATGTCTTGTAAATGGAATAGAGGTCTTAAATAGGGTTATGTTATTTTCGCCATCGGTTTTAAGATCATTAATAACCTTTTCAATTTGCTCGTTTAGGACAGTAGTAGTTGTGCTTGAGATTATTAATATTTTGGAGTTAGGATGAGCTTCTCTTAAATCTCTGAACATACGAAGGTAAGTAGGATATAATTCCTCAGGCGTATGTCCGTATACCGACAGCTCGTTGTTATCATTTACCCAAGTGTTTTGAATAATTAAATCCGGCTCAAAGCTTGTATGATCCCAAAGGTTGTAGTTTCCCGAGAATGGAGCAACATAGTCGTATGAAGTATTTGCTGATGCAGTATTGAAAACGCTGTAGCTGGCTAAACCTGAACAGCAGAAAAATTCAACATCGGCATCAAAGTGTCTGCCAACAAAGGATCCATAAGATAAAAGACCATCCTGATAGGGTGTGCCCAATGTCGATGCATCATTATTGTCAGGATAATTAACGTTGTTGCAGCCAGAAGCTACGGAGTCTCCAAATACCTGTATTTTTCTTGTGCGTGCAGCCGGAGGGGACAATAACTCACCGTCTGTATATACCGCAGACCAGCCAACTTGATTGTATCTGTCTTCATTGGACTTTAATATTTTTACAGTATGATTTCCATAATTTAAGTCCTTAGCTACTGTAATTTTGCTTTTACCTTCAGGCAGCAAAATTCTTGAATCATCCCTACAATCAGTAGTTAAAGTTTCGTTACCATCTACAAAAACATGAATGTATGTGTCGCTTTTATTGCCCTGATGGTTTGACACAAGCTCTATATCTGCCCCAGTACCCTTAAAGCTAAATTCAATGCCGGAAGCTGTAAGTGAAGAATAATATAATTGATCGGCATTACCTATATAATAACGGCCGACAAAGCGAACTGACTGTTTGTCAATAATATAGCCTCCAGTAACATTGTTTGCACCTGTATAAACTGTTACCTTGTTACCCGATCCATCTAAGTAAGTAATGAAGCCTACTGCTGTGATACCCATTTCTGTGTAGCTTGCATTTAAACTATACTGACCGTTTCCTTCATCTGATGTTGAAGTACTTACCTTAATGGTCTTACCGCTTACAAGTCCTCCTACATTTGCAAGTACCAGGTCATTTGCTGTTGCCTGAGCCTTTACATAGATGATACCTGATTCAACGAAGGTATAGCCTGATGCCGGTATGCTTCTAGTTGTTTGGAATCCGGCAATCTTGTAGCTACCGCTTACTCCGGTTGTTACTTCCATTGTAATTGTTGGTTTAGCTACTACTGACTGGGCATAGGTTGCTGTGATTGTCATATCCCCGCTTACAAAGAAGGTATAGCTTGGCTCATAGCTTACTATATTGCTACCTACTTCCCAGCCTGCAAATACATAGCCATCAGAAGGTGCATTTGCTGTTACTATAATGCGAGTGTCATATGCATATGTTCCGCTTCCTGTGCCGTTTGCAACTGTTACTGTGTAGTTTAAGTCTTTTTTCTCGTATTTAGCCAAAACATCAAGGTTTCCTATAACATTTGTATAATCCATATTCCAGCCTGTGAAGTTGTAACCTTGTGAATACATCTTATCAGCTGTAGGTGCTATGCTTTCTGCACTCCCGCTCTTTGCTATATAACTATAAGAAACCAGCTTGTTACTTCTGTCACGGAAGGTTACGAAGTACTGATCCGGATTGGAGTTGTCGGCAAATATAGCCATAATGTTCTTCTTGGAATATACGCTCATTTGATATGCATCAGTTTCTGATAGTATCCTCTTTGTAGATGCATCTATCCAATACTTGAAGTGTGCATTGGCTTCAGGCTGTGCTCTAAGTTCCATTGTAGAACCTGTAGTTGCTGTTTGTGTTCCCATTGTAGGCGTCCCGCTGGTACCTACATATACATTACCGCCTGTTGTAGGTGCAATGTTTACTGCATAGCCTGCCAGATCCTCTTCATGGGTAAGCTCTGCATCACTCTTGTATGCGTCAATTGCAGTTTTTGCATTTGCAAGTGCTGTTTGTACTTCTGCAAGAGTTGTTGCTGCTTTGATTGTAGTAGCACCACTCATTCTATCTTCCAAAACAGCTGCTTTCTGACTTGTTCTGTAGAATACGTCAGTCTTGTATCCATTCAGTTCAAGAACTGCTGCATTCTTTGCTTGTTCTAAAGCGCCAGCTGCTGCAACAAGTCCGTCATAAGTGCTTCTTGCGCTTGTTAAGGTTGCATAGTTACTTACAGCTGCCTTTTCAGCTTCTGTAAGTGAATTATATGCTCCTTCTGCTGCTTCAATTGCTGCTTTAGAATCAAGTGTTACATCCCCGATTGCATTTATTGCATTTACAACATCGGTAGCATCCCTCTTAATTGTAATTGTGTAATATGCTCTTGCATTGTTGTAAACCGCATATACATTATGTTCGCCCAATGAAAGTGCGGAAACTGCTGATGCACTTAATGTAAGGTTTCCGTTTGCTAAGCTGTAATTTGCTGAAGCTACCCCGTCAACTGTTACAGACTTAACTGATGCTGCGCTGCCTGCACCAAATGATACTGTGCTGCCTGAATTTTTTCCAACTGATACGTTTTCGGCATTCAGAAGGGGAAGGTAGAAATGAAGGTCCATAACCTGTGCAAATCCGCCGTTGCCCATTACTACAACAAACTTGATGTAACGGTATGTTACATTTCTGCCGAATTCCATTATTCTGTTGTCGTAGTTAAGCTGGTAGTCTTGTGTCTTAATTAATTCATAATTTTCATTATCATTAGAGCCATAAACCGAGATAGTTGTGGGAGTACCTGTAACACTGTCGTTGGGTCTACCATAGCTTACAAGACCTGAAATTGTCTTTTCCTCGCCAAAGTCAACGAAAACTGAGTGTGGATTTTGGTCCTTTGTGGTAAATGCACCGCCTGAATATACATAGTATGTGTTCCAGTATGTAGTTGTAAGATCACCGTCGAATAATCTTACTGGAGAGGATAGAATTGATGATGCTGCTGTTTTCCATGTTGCTGCAGCCAGATATTCATCTGCGGTATAGCCTGTGGAATTAACTGTAACGCCTGCAAGAGTGTACCAGTGATATGAAATGTTTACACGAATCGCTTTAACTGTTTGGTCTGCAAAGGTTACTGTGTAGTTGCTTGCACCAGCTTCATGATTTACATTGTAAACTGCCTCTCTTGCGAGGGTAAGCACCCCGTCTGCATATGTATATTTTGAAGAAGGAACTGTTGTACCGTTCTCGTGAACAATGCTTGCAACTGTGCTGTTAACATTGAGTGTAAATGTTGCGGTTGTACTGCCTCCATCGCTGATTCCTGCAAGAAGATAGTTAACGACTATTTCACTGTATGTGCTTTCAGCAGCAGTAAGTGTTGAATAATTTGTTACATAAGACTGTATGTCTGTGGGAAGTGCATTGTAAGCCTCTCTTGCTGCATCAATTGCTGCCTTGCTATCAGGTGTAACTGTTCCGATTGCGGTAATAAGTGCCTCAACTTCACCCGTTGCAGCCTCTATGCTTGCGCATTCCCTTACCGTTGCCTGTGCGTTAACATAATAGAGAAAACCGTCGAAATTAAGTGTTGCCTTGTAGGAATACTCTGTGCCAATTTGTGAAGTAATTTCCACACCATCTATGGTAACATTGTCACTTGCGGTAAGTTCAGCAAGCTTTCCCTTAAGTGTCAACTGTGCATTTGAAGTATCTGTAAATACTGTTACTGTAAGGTCTGAATTTTCAACCTTTTCTGCTACCGTAAGGTCTACTATTTTATAGCCTGTAGCGCACCTTTCTTTGATAAAGTCAATAACTTTAAGGTCTTCTGCAAAAGGGCTCGAATTTGTGTAAGAAGCATTGTTGTAGGCATAAACAATTGTGCCGCTCTTTATTCCTGTAAGTGCCTGTAGAGAACCGGCAGATGTGCCGCCAGTAACATATACATTATTACCAAAATGTATCTCTGTAAGTGAAATGCCTCCATCAAAGCAGCATGAGCCTATTCTGTTGTAAGTTGCAGCATCTGCAATTGTTACCTTCTTTAAGCCTGTTTCAGCATAGAAGGAGCCCCAGCCGTAGGATGTAACTGTTGAAGGAATTGTTGCATCAACAACATTTGTCATGCTGCTGAACATTCTGCCTCCGACATATGTAATGCCCTCATCAATTACAATGTGTTTGATTTTGCAGGTTGACTCGTAACTGCACCAGGGACGACCTACTTTTGGATCCTTTGCTGTCATAATACCGTTTCCGTTTGTTGCATAGCAGGCAACACCAATGTCAGAATAGGTTGGCATATTATTTGAAGAACTTGGGTTAGAGCTGATTGTAAGTGTTGCATCATCAGCTGTACCTGTAATCTTCCATATAGGTCCTACATCTTTATACGTGTAGCCATAGGTTGATTGGTAGTTTCCGTCAGCTGTGTAACCCACAGTTCTTGAGGCATCCGCAGATACCCTGGAATAATGCCATGAATTGCCGCCCGCAATAATTGATGTGTCAAAAACTTTTGCTGTAATCACTGCAGTAGCATTTGCATTAAGTGTTACGCCGTTTGCGTAGGTTAATGTAACGAGCATTGTAGCACTTCCGTTTGTGCCCCAGTTGTCATAAACTGATGTGCCGTCTGTTGCCTTGTTAAAGCCTACGACGGTAACATTTGCAGTTACACCCGTTGGGAATCCACTAAGCTGTGAAATCTGTGTCTGGGTGGCTGCCTTAAGTGCATCAGATGTCTGTGCATTTGCTGATGCAACTGTAAATTCTTTGCCCTCAACAAGTGCCTGTGCAGCAAGGTCAACAAATGTACCTGTCGTACCACCGCTTGCTTTTTTGTTTAAGAAGTCTGTTGTAAGCCATAATCTGCTTGTCGGTGGCGTTCCAAGATAGCCGGCACCGTATCCGTAAACCACATAATTTGCAGAACAGCTCTTGAAGGAGTCTGCATTTGATGTGGTTGTAGTAACATACTTGCCAAGTGTAACTTTTTCAAGCTTCGGGCAGCCGTAAATGTTGTTTGCATTCATGAATGTAGGGCTTGCAGCAGTACCGCCCTTGATTGTAAGCTCCTTCAATGAAGGCATTACATACATTGCAATCCACCTAATCTCTGTAACAGTGGATGGGATTGTAATATCCTCAACGTCAGGCATTGATGAAAATAAGCCGTTGCCTACATAGGTAATTCCCTCATTAACAACAACATGCTTGATGCTGTAACCTGTCATGGTTTCGTATTGATACCACGGACGGCCTATTTCAGCATCGCAGCTTGGGTGAGGTGCAATTGTAGGATGTGTGTAGTCCATGGTTCTTGTTATGCTTCCATTTGTAGAAAGTGTAAGTGTAAGGTTGTCTCTTGCACCTGAAAGAGACCAGTTAATACCTTCCTTTTGTTGGAAGTAATAGGTAGTACCGCTAACAACTCTTGTTATATAAGTACCGGTTGTAGGTTGGGTTGTGTACTTCGTGTACCACATGTTACCCGAAATGTTAAAATCCTCACTTACAATGGTCAACGTGTACTGCTTAAGAAGTGTTTGGCCACTATATATGCCGATTGTTGTTTCGCCCACACCGGCAACACTTAATGTATATGTATCATTGTTATAGGTTGCAACAGATGCATCTGAGGTGCTAACTGTAATGCCAGCGCTTCCGTTATATACCGTACTTGATGCAATAGGAACAAAAACTGCGCTTGTGTCTGCTGTTGTAAGCTCTATTGTGTCACTTGCCGCATTGCCGTAGTAATCGTAAAGCTTTGCGTCAGTTACCTGTGTGCTACCGTTTAAAATTGCAGCAATGTTTCTTGCACCCTCACAGCCAAGTTCGTTGTAGCCGGCCTGAGAATGATGAAGTCCGGGCTTAATTTCATTAAGTGTTGTAGGCATTGTGTAGCCGAACCTTGCAGCAAATTCTGTTGCATCGTATCTTGCAGCAAAATAGCTTGCAACACCTGCATCAGTTCTCCATACATCTGTGTTTAAAGCAAGATAAATATCAGCATAGTCCGCTGCGCTACTGTTAGCCATGTAAAGCTGTGCAAGTCTCGGCCCGGACATGTAATAGTCGTTTGCTGTGTTTGAATTTACGCCTGCACGTACAAGCCATACAGCACCGTAATTTGCACCGAAATCAGCCTTAAAGCCGTTGTGCATGTTAAGGTAGCACTGCATATATGTTGCCATGCTCATTTCCGCTGTAGTTCCGATACCATTTGACTCACCTTGAAGCCAGAAATAGCCTGTCTTGCCTGTGTCTATAACATAATGACCGTCAGCTTCAAGAGCTGCCGAAGCAGCAGCCATGTAATTAACTGCCTTTGTATATGCATAATGGTCTGCATTCGAAGGGTCATAACGCTCAATAATCTGAGCGCACATAGCGGCATTAACAACCCATATCTTTTCGTCCCACTGATCTGAAAGCTCTGCAGCAAGTGCAGTTGCCGGGCCTGATGCCCATGATGTCCAGCTGCCTGTTGCATTAGGTGACTTACCGCCGTTTTCAGCAGTTGCCTTAGCTGTTTCAAGGTTAACCTCTGCTGTAGTGACAGAACTGTTCATTGTGTTTGTAACAAAGAACTTGCCCTCATAGTCTCCTGTTGCAGAAACCGCTTTTGTGTAGTCCGAGGAATCACCTGCCGCATTACTCTGTCCTGCAACAAGTACAAGTGCAATGTTAGCCGGTTCTACAGTAACCGCGTATTCTGATCCCCCGTAATTTAAGGTTGCAGTACCAAGACCTACAGCGTAAATTTTGCCTTCATTATAAGACAAAACCTCCGTATCAGCCAAAGCCTCACCCGCTGTGGTTAAGGCCTCATTTGAAATAACTGCATCTTGGCCAACGGTAATAACGTCTCCATATTGAAGTGTAATTGTATTGCCCTCTGCTTGGATATTCAAAGGAGCACTAACGCAGACACTTAAAACCATTGCTAATACCAAGATAAATGCCAATGTTTTTTTCATAACTCTTCCCCCTCTTTTTATATATAAATTTTGGTATTTTTTTAATATCTATGGCATTTATTATTAAATCATGCTTTGGTAATTCTTTATATAGAGGCCTTAGTTTTTAATAGCCTTTTATTAATTCATCTTTATTGAGGGAGCTTCAAATTTAATTTCATTTTGGTTAATGATATAATCTTCATTTGCTTGTTCATGGTCATTATAGCATTTGACTTTTATTCTTACCATGTATTATAGTTGCAATATTTTTGTAAAATTGTTGCATCTTATAAAAATTATGCTATATTTATATATATAAAATTATAATGGGTTACATAACGGAACGCTATGATATTGAAGGATTACCTAATCAAAGTCTTGCCATTGGTCAATGCAGTTGGTAAAAATGCCATAGAGGCATGGCTGTGATCCCTTTGTTTATAGGCATTATGCTATAAGCTCTATAGCTAAGGGAAGCACAAGGATTTTTACCTCATTTTCCTTCATGTTGAATTCCTCCTTGTATTCTTGATAATGCGGCCGGCAACCTTTACCATTATACTTTAGGAGGTTTTCTTGTTTCATAGTGTTTTTGGACTTGTTTTTAGTTCGCCCTTTTTATTGTCGCCCCGCGCGCTTTCCTTCCCCCGGTAGAGCCGGGGGATTATTTTCACGTCTAAAGATACCATAAAGACCTCCTGCTGTAGACTTAGTCTACAGCAGGAGGTCTTTATGTGTCTATTTTAACTTTTTAAATCTGTCAGGCCTTGCCGCCTATTTAACCCTTATGGACACTCCATAGGTTAAAATATCATAGCCACCTATGGCTTCAACTGTCAGCTTCTCTATTTTCCTATGAGCTTCAAATTTAATTTCATGCAAATTAATGACATATTCCTCAAATTCTATGTCATTACAATATTTAATTACTCTTTTTGAGTTTGCCGCAACAGGATTAATTCTGGAAGGACCATATACAGCATAAGCAGTTGTTATATCATACCCGTTTTTCAGGATAAATTCTTCTTTGTTGCCGCCTTCAAATTCAACAATATATTTTGCAGCATCTTCCCCGTATTCTCCTCCGATAGGGAATCCCTTCGGCATACCCACGTTACCTATAATATAAATGCTTAAGGCATCAGCATTTATCGGAATAACAACATTATCTTCCCTCGAAGAAACCATGGGCACCTTTGCCAGCGAAACATTAAGCTCTCCGATTTTCTTAACATCTATCGGAAGTACAGGCCCTGTTTTCATTTTTCGTACCTGTTTTGGAGTATTCATCCACTCAATAGGTGCTAATGCATCATTTATAGCCCTCTCATAAGCTGCCTTTTTGCATTTTGCCTTTGACAGCCCCACTGCCCTTGTTGTACCTTCCGCTTCTATATCATATATATTAAATTCAGGCTCTTTAGGTTTAGCATTGCGTGCTTCTTCAAAAAACTTTTTAAAGTAGGGGGCAATAAGATTAGGCTTACGGTACATATCAAACAGCCCTTCTTTTAATATGCCTTCCCTGCAAGCAGGCAATCCTCTTCCGAACTCATAAATTTCAGACCAGAACCAAATAGACTGTCCTGCTAAAACCTGCGATTTATCGTCGCTGTTTTTCTCCATTTCAACTATAGCATAAATTTCTTCTTTTAAGGTATCGAGTCTGTCTGTAACGCAAAGTCCTCCCCACTCGGTAAAAATCAAGGGTTTGTCAGTTAAATATGCAGCATACTCACGCATAAGTCTAGAACTACTGTCATAGGGATGCATTGTGTAGAAGTCTACACCGCTACCGGGAAATACTTCCTTTACATATTCCTTAGGCATATTATTTGCACCGGATATCAGTCTTGTTCTGTCATTGTCACGACATACCTTGACACTTGCCTTTAGGAATTCTTCGGTCAACTGGCATTCATTAAAGCAAAGCCAGAACGCTACGCTGACATGA